>JAZNVD010000259.1:0-2313 GCA_045592645.1 Candidatus Ornithomonoglobus sp.
CTTCTTCAGTTATACAATATCGGCTCAATTCACCAAAACCACTATCTGCTTTCTCTTTATTTCCTATAAAAGAAAATGCATCATCAATTATTTCCATAATTTCATTTGCCTGCTTTTTGTCTTGAAAGGACATTGTGTGTAATATTTCTTTATATTGACTTCCAAAATACCCTTCGTTTGGAATAAAATATTTTCCATAAAAATATATCCCTCTTCCAAATATACAAACAAGAAGCACAATCCCCACAATAATGGATATACAAAAAATCTTCTTTTTCATATTTTGTTCTCCTTTCGACATTATTCGACATATCCATATTGCTCGTGTCAAGTCAGGTGTAAAAATCTTCCATTATTTGTTTTATTATACCACAAAAATTTCCTCAATTCAACCCCGACGCAAAAGTCAAAATACCTTGACAATATCCCCTATTATATGATAAAATAAATCAGATTAAATCAGGAGGATATGAAAATGACTTCAACAAAAACCAAAAAGCGACTGTCACTGACTTTTATTGCAGTTCTTATACTGACATTCGCTACATCTTTTATTTCTGTCAGTGCAACAGATGTTGACCTTACAGATAACTCAAATGCAGTTGCATATCTTACAGAGCAGGGCGGATTTAACGCCGATGCAGAAAATGCAGATGATTACAAAACTGCAGCAAATACATATATCAACGAGTACTCAACAAATGTAGGCTCTGATGAGAACGTTGACGAAAATCTACAGAACGCAGTTACTGCTGTTCGTGATGACATCAGCGTATACTCAACCTTCTGGGCGTTGTTGCCTCCCATAATTGCAATCGTACTTGCACTTATCACAAAAGAGGTTTATATCTCGCTGTTTGTTGGTATTTTGTCAGGTGCGTTGCTTTATTCAAACTTCAGCCTTACAGGAACAATCGACCACCTTTTCCAGGGCGGCTTCGTTCCCGCTATTGCCGATTCATATAACGTAGGTATTATCCTGTTCCTTGTAGTACTTGGAGCAATCGGTGTTCTTATGAACAAGGCAGGCGGCTCTGCTGCCTTCGGACGCTGGGCTGCAGAGCATATCAAGTCAAAGGTCGGTGCACAGATTGCCACAATCTGTCTTGGTATTCTTATCTTTGTTGACGACTATTTTAACTGTTTAACAGTCGGTTCAGTTATGCGTCCTGTTACAGATAAGTTTAACGTATCACGTTCAAAGCTTTCATACATAATTGATGCTACCGCCGCACCCGTGTGTATTATCGCACCCATTTCATCATGGGCGGCTGCAGTTGCAGGCTTCGTATCAGAGGAGCAGATAAGCGGATTTTCACTGTTCTTACGTGCTATCCCCTATAACTTCTATGCTATCCTTACTATTGTAATGATGTTCGTAATCGTACTTCTTAAGTTTGACTTCGGTCCTATGAAGAAGCAGGAACTTAACCAGATGGCTGACAGACTTGCCCAGGGCGAAGCAACTGACGAGGAAGGCAACCCCAAAGCTGTTGTATGGGATTTGTTTGCACCCGTACTTGTACTGATTGTAGCCTGCGTTCTTGGTCTTCTGTATTCAGGTGGCTTCTTTACACCCGACAGCGGTGTTTATATGAACATTATCGAAGGCTTCTCAAATGCTGACGCATCAGTAGGTCTTGTAATCGGTTCATTTATCAGCTTGATTTTCACAGTTGCATATTATATGATAAGACGCGTTCTTAACTTTAAGGAATGTATGGCGGCAGTACCCGAGGGCTTTAAGACAATGGTTCCTGCAATTATGATTCTTTGTTGTGCATGGACACTTAAGGTTATGACAGATTCACTTGGTGCAAAGCTATTCATCGCAGAATTTGTACGTAACGACGCAACAGCAATCATTTCATTCCTGCCCGCTATTGTATTCTTAATCGGTTGCGGTCTGTCTTTTGCAACAGGTACATCATGGGGTACTTTCGGTATTCTTATCCCCATCGTGCTTGCAGTGTTTGGTGGCTCAATCGACAACGAGCTTTGTATTATTGCAATTTCAGCTTGTATGGCAGGTGCCGTTTGCGGTGACCACTGCTCACCCATTTCCGATACAACCATTATGGCATCGGCAGGTGCACAGTGTGACCACATAAAACACGTTTCAACCCAGTTACCTTATGCACTTACAACTGCAGGTATATCCTTTGTAATGTACGTAATTTCAGGCTTTGTAAGCAACTGGGTAATCACACTTCCCCTTGGAATTGTAGTTACAATTGTAACAATGCTTATAATCAAAAAGCTTACAGCTAAAAACGCATAAATAAAATAAAAAGGTCTGCGGAATTATCCGCA
>JAZNVD010000260.1:0-2422 GCA_045592645.1 Candidatus Ornithomonoglobus sp.
AGCTGATTTTGACACACTAAAGGCATGGCACGATGCTCATGCTGCTGTCGACTCTGACTTTAATGCACGTTATGACTATGACCAGCAGTATGATGAGAACGGAAATTACATTGAAAAAACGGGAACATGGATGGGAAATGAAAAGTCAAACTCGCCATGGATCAGATGGTTAAGAAACAGCTATACATTTGTTAACAACCGTGTTAATGCAATTAATGCAGCAGTTGTCCTTGACAACCCCACAGCGGAAGAAGCGCGAAGTGCAGATATTCCGTACTATAAAGCATACGATACTGTAGGCAGAATGAATTACCAGAGAAAGCTTGCATCAGATATACATATTCTTGCTCTGTGGTATCAGATGTCAGGCGATTCAAAATACGCCGAGGCTGCATGGAAGTGTCTGTCACAGGTAGTTGACGAATCAAAGTTCCCCGACTTTAACCTTGGTCACCTCCTTGACGTTTCCGAGGCACAGGCGGCTATGGCAATTGCCTATGACTGGTTATATGATTACTGGGTAGAATATGATGCCACAAACGGTACAGACAGACTTAAGCAGCTTGAGGACTGTATGTACAGAAATGGCCTGTACTATTCATGGAACGGTTATCAGGAGTTAGGCGTTATGGCAAATGAGTTCCTTGCAACTGCTAACCACGGTACAGTTGGTAACAATGGTGCAATGATGCTTGCGTTGGCACTTATGGATGAGTACCCCGAGGAATGTGCATACGTAGTTTCACAGGCAATCAAGTGCCAGGAGGAGAATATCTGGAAGTGGAACACGGGCACATGGTTTGAGGGTGCAGGCTACTGGGAGCTTACAATGCAGCACACTGCAAAGTTTATCGGTACCCTTGATATGCTTTTCCCGGGCGGTTATGGCTTCAAGGGACTTGAGGGCTTGTCAGAGACAGGTGTGGCTGAAGTTCAGCACCATACTCCTTTAGGTATTTATAACTATGGTGATAACAGTACAAGTATGTACTGGGTGCCCGAGCTTATATGGCTTGCCAATGAGTATGACCAGACTGACCTTGCATACTATGTATGGAAGAACAGAACCCAGGGCTGGAACAGTGATAAGGCTTGGCACGGTGAGGACTTTGCACTTGCAATGCTTTGGATGCTTGAGCAGGAGGATGCAAGGACATATAACTGGGCTACAGGCTACACTCCCGATGCCCTTGGTCTTGACTATTGCAATGAAGCCGTTGACGTGGCAATGATGCGTGATACTCATGACAGTACTACAAATTACACCTTTGTTGGTCTTAAGGGCGGTCAGGCTACTGATGCCCATGCACAGATTGACGCAGGCTCATTCATATTTGAGGATAACGGTATAAGATGGGCACAGGATCCCGGTGCGGGTTCTTACCTGTCAGGATACTTTGACACAAAATCAGGCGGTCAGAGATGGAAGCAACTTCCTGCCCGTGGTGAGGCACATAATACACTGATTATTAACCCTGCAAAGCTTGGTACAGCTTACGAGGACCAGGTTGTTTCAGCTCGTGCAGAGCTTACAGGCTTTACAAGTAACACAAACGGTGCAATTGCGACAGTTGATATGTCAACAGTATTGTTCGATGTATCAGCGGCAAAGCGTGGTTTCTTCTTTACAGATAACCGTCAGAGCCTTGTTGTTCGTGACGAGTTTACACCCAGTGCTGCAGGTACTGCATACTGGACAATGATGTTGCCTAAACTGGGAGATTCAGATTCAGTAACTGTCAGCGATAACAGAATAACAGTTGTTCATAATGGTCAGACATTGTATGTTGATTATGTGGTTTCAGGCGGAACAGCGCAGACGCCCGTTCTTACAAAGGCGAACTTCCAGCCTATCACAGCAACAAGCATTATCGACCTTATTAAGACAAACGGTCAGATTCGTATTCCCGTGACACTGACAAGCGGAACAGCAACAACAATTACAGTTAAGCTTACACCTGCAACAGCAACTGATACAACAGATGTATCAGATTACGGAGCAATTTCAAGCTGGAGCTTATAAACAGACAAAAACTTCCCTTCGGGGAAGTTTTTTGCTTGCAATGCAATGCTTGACATTTCTCTTAAAAATGATATAATTTCATTGTGACATATATCAAATACAATATGGTGTTTTTGTGGTATCATATCTGTGAATTGATGGTGGAAGGAATTATTTGAAATGATATTGAAAAACAGGAAAGATATCGTACAGTTCGGCTTGCTTTTTGCTATTGCTTACACCGTAAGCTACATAACCCGTTATACCTTTTCAACGGTTATTGCAGAAATGGAAAATGCAACGGCAATCTCCCGTGAACTGTTATCAATGTCCGTTACGGGCAGCTTTATTACCTACGGCGTCGGTCAGGTTTTAAGCGGTATCATAGGCGACAGGGTTTCACCTAAAGTCGGAGGCCAA
>JAZNVD010000261.1:0-2669 GCA_045592645.1 Candidatus Ornithomonoglobus sp.
GACAGAGGCGGTCCTATGAGAGGTCTTGAAGGTGACACGATCGGAGGCTTTAATGCAATGATTGAAAAACAGAAAAAACAGGAAGGAAAATGTTATGTTTCAACTGTTCTTTTTGATAACGAAAGTAAAGTTCTCCACGACCGTGTAAATCTGGAGAGCGTAAAGCCTATGACAGAGGATGAATACTTCGTACGTGGTTGCACCGCATTAATTGACGCCATAGGTGGTGCAATTAAACACATCGGAAACATTCATAAATATGCAAGGGAAGAGGATGTTCCGCAAAACACTATGTTTGTTATAACAACAGACGGTATGGAAAATGCAAGCCATATTTATGACAGTGAGACAGTAAAGAATATGATTGAGGGAAAAAAAGAAAAGTATGGCTGGGAATTTTTGTTTATCGGTGCTAATATAGATGCGGTTGAAACAGCAAAACATATTGGCATAAGTGAGGACAGGGCAGTTAATTATCACGCAGACTGTGAGGGAACTAAAGTTCTTTATAATGCAGTCTGTGATGCAGTATGCGATATACGTGCAAGTATGCCAATGTCTGCTGAGTGGAGTAAAAAAATTGACGAAGACTATAAAAAACGCAGAAAGAAATAAATGTATTATTTGTCAGGTACCCACATAGATTATAATGGTGATAGAATGAATTATATCTGGAGTGGTATGATAATAATCTCGTTTATATGTGCTATTGTAACGGGCAGGGTGGATGCAACGGTAAATGCCATATTTGAGGGGGCACAGACGGCGGTTTCAACTATGTTTTCCTTTGCAGGTGCAATGTGCTTCTGGACGGGCATAATGAAAATCGCAGAGGTTTCGGGAGTGTCAGAAAAAATAAACAAGCTTTTATCTCCCGTTGTTAAAAAACTATTTCCTGATGCAACGGATAAAGCGAGGGAGTATGCAACCTTGAATATAACTGCTAACCTATTGGGTATGGGTAATGCCGCAACACCTATGGGTATAATGGCGGCACAGGAAATGGATAAGGCAAACCCAACACCCCATAAACCGTCAAAGGATATGTGTATGTTAGTGGCACTCAACACCACGGCATTTCAGCTTATACCCTCAACAATAATAGCTCTCCGTGCAGGAGCCATGAGCCAGAGTCCAACGTCAATAATTGTACCAATATGGTTTGCGTCGGGAGTAGGGGTAGTGTGTGCCGTGATGGCGGTAAAATTATTCCATAAAATAAAAAGGCTATTGTAAGATAGCCTTAATTTTTTAGTCAAGTATAGCCTTTGCTTTTAAAATAGCTATTGCCGTTTTACAGTCATGAATTTCATTGTTCATAACCATATCGTAAAGCTTGTCAAGGGGATATTTTTCCACATTTAAGAATTCGCCCTCATCAAGATTTTGACCGACAAATTCCAAATCCGTTGCCATATAGATTATAAGCTTTTCACCGCAATAGCCGGGGGTTGCATAATACTCACCAAGCTCAATTAGCTTACTTGTCTTATAACCCGTCTCCTCCTGAAGCTCACGCATTGCCGCATCGTAGGGATTTTCCCCGATTTCAAGCTTTCCTGCAGGAATTTCAAGCATCATAGAGTCTGCCGCAATTCTGTACTGCGTTACCATAAACACTTCACGCTGGGGTGTTATGGCAATAATGCCAACACCGCCCGGGTGGTCAATAACCTCACGGGTTGCAGTTTTACCGTCGGGAAGCTCAACTGTGTGAACCTTAACATCAAGGATAAAACCTTTGAAAATGTTTTTTGTACTGATAATTTTTTCTTTTAAATTCATACTGACCTCACAGCTCAAGTGTAATACTGTCGCCTGTCATTTCGTACTGGCGGTACTTGATTCCAACCATATCAAACATCTTTTTTGCGGCAATTGTGCCGTCAGTGTCAGCATATTTATCGGACATATAGATAACTTCCTTCACACCACTCTGAATGATTGCCTTTGCACACTCATTACAGGGGAACAGAGTAACATAAATCTTTGAACCCTTAAGAGTGGGGGCAGGGGAGTTTAATATGGCATTAAACTCCGCGTGACAAACATACATATATTTTGTTTCAATGGGTGCACCCGTACGCTTCCAGGGCATATCCTTATCATTACAACCGATAGGCATACCGTTATAACCCAATGAGAGAATTTTATTCTCGTCATTTACAATACAGGCACCAACCTGGGTGTTTTCGTCCTTTGAACGCTTTGCACTCAAAAGTGCAATACCCATAAAATATTCGTCCCATGAAATATAATCAAGTCTCATTATTTTACACCTATATCATTTCTGTGGAATTCGTCCTTCCACTCAATTTTTGAAACTGCCTCGTATGCCCTCTTAATTGCCTTGTCAAGGTTATCATCAGTTGCAGTAACGCCAAGAACACGTCCGCCGTTATTGGTAAAGCCTTTGTCTGTAAGCTTTGTGCCTGCGTGGAAAACTGTAACATTTTCCATTTCCTCTGCCTTATCAATGCCTGAAATAACGTGCCCCTTCTCATAAGACATAGGATAACCGCCCGATGCCATAACGACACATACTGCGGCATTATCTGCCCATTCAATATCAAGGTCGGATAATCTCTCATCAACAACTGCTTCCATAATCTCAACCAAGTCAGTCTTTAATCTGGGCAATACAACCTGTGTTTCGGGGTCACCAAAAC
>JAZNVD010000262.1:0-7848 GCA_045592645.1 Candidatus Ornithomonoglobus sp.
ATCCTTGGCAAAACAGGAAATGATATTGACCCCACAGACGAGGCTAAATTGTCCGTCTACGCAAAAGAACAGTTTGATTGTGAATTCCTATTCGTGACAGGGTTACCTGCCTTAAATCTGCCTTTTTACACCCGAGAGGGAGAAAATTTCATTTTAATCTGTAACGGTGTTACCATAGGACACGGAAGTGAGAATATCAACGATTATAATGAGCTTATAAAAGCAATTGCGGACCGTGGTCTTAATGCAGAAGACTACGCGGTGTACACAGATACTTTCCAATATGGTATGCCTCCTCACGGCGGTGCAAGTATAGGACTTGAGAGATTGACTATGAAACTTCTCAAGCTTGAAAACATCCGCCAAGCGACATTATTTCCAAGGGATTTACATCATATAACACCATAATAAAAACGGAGACAGAAAACTGTCTCCGTCATCTTATTTTCTTTTAAAAAAACATTGACAAACAAAGAAAAATAATGTATAATACTATTTGTTATGAATAAGCCGATGTGGCGGAATTGGCAGACGCCCGGGACTTAAAATCCCGTGGGAAGAAATTCCCGTACCGGTTCGACCCCGGTCATCGGCACCATATTACAGTTGAACCTGCGCAACTGTAATATTTTTTTGCAAAGAAATAAGCGGTGTGATTATCACACCGCTTTTAATTATCTCATTATAATATCACCACGGGCAGGACCATTTGATACAATTGTAATAGGTACCTCAAGTTCCTTTTCAATGAATTCAATATAGTTACGGCAGTTCTCGGGAAGCTCATCGTAGTTTGTAATTCCACGTATGTCTGTCTTCCAGCCGGGAAGCACCTTAAGTACAGGCTTTGCCTTCTCAAGCTTACCTGTTGTCGGGAAATCACGTGTAACCTCACCGTCAATCTCATAACCTACACAAACAGGAATTTCATCAAGATAACCCAAAGCGTCAAGAACTGTAAAGGCAACTGATGTTGCACCCTGTACACGGCAACCGTAACGTGATGCCACACAGTCAAACCAACCCATTCTTCTGGGTCTGCCTGTTGTTGCACCGTACTCACCGCCGTCACCGCCACGGCGTCTTAACTCATCTGCTTCATCACCGAATATCTCTGATACAAATGCACCTGCACCAACGGCAGATGAATATGCCTTAACAACTGTAATGATTTCCTTAATCTCATAAGGAGGTACACCCGCACCAATAGCACCATAGCCTGCTAACGTTGATGATGATGTTGTCATAGGATAAATACCAAAATCGGGGTCCTTAAGAGAACCAAGCTGACCCTCTAAAAGGATTGTCTTACCCTCTTTTACTGCCTTGTGCATAAACTGAACAGTATCTATTACATAAGGCTTAATAAGCTCTGCATAACGCTTACAAGTAGCATAAAGCTCATCTGCATCAATCAAAGGCTTATGATAAACATGCTCTAAAAGCAAGTTCTTTACCTCAAGGACGTTCTTAATCTTTTCCTTAAGTCTGTCCTCTTCAAAAAGCTCCCAAACCTGGAAACCAATCTTTGCAAACTTATCTGAGAAGAAAGGTGCAATACCTGACTTTGTTGAACCAAACTGACGGTCGGATAATCTCTCCTCCTCATACTGGTCAAAAAGCTTATGATAAGGCATAAGCACCTGTGTGCGTTCTGAAACAACAATATTGGGACAAGGTACACCCTTTGCTACTATCTCGTTAATCTCCTTAACAAGCTGCTCAATATCCAATGCAACACCGTTACCGATTACATTTGTAACATTCTGGTTGAACGAACCTGACGGCAACAAATGAAGTGCAAACTTACCGTAGTTATTTACAATTGTGTGGCCGGCATTCGCACCACCCTGAAATCTTACTACTACATCTGCCTCTGTTGCAAGCATATCGGTAATTTTTCCTTTACCTTCATCACCCCAACATGCTCCTACGACTGCTTTTACCATTTAATTATGCCCCTTTCCACAAATCAAACATTTATTTCAACATCTATACCGAGAAGCTCCTTGTTCTCCGTAAGAATTGGTGTTACTACTTCATTTATAAAGTCATCAACCTGACCAGGTGCACGGCCTACAAAGTTTGCAGGCTTCATAACCGCGTTGATTTCATCAAGTGTCAGACTGAACGACTTGTCATTTGCAATAAGCTCTGCCAGATTATTGTCCAGACCTTCTACCTTAACTCGCTTACCTGCCTCCATTGAGTACTGACGAATTTTCTCGTGAAGCTCCTGACGGTCACCACCCTTTTTAACGGCGTCCATCATAATATTCTCTGTCGCCATAAAAGGAATCTCCGCCATAAACTGCTTTGTGATTACCTTTTCATAAACAACAAGTCCGTCAACTACGTTTATATAAAGGCTCAATATTGCATCCACTGCAAGGAATGCTTCAGGGATACTTATACGCTTATTGGCACTGTCATCAAGGGTTCTCTCAAACCACTGTGTCGACGCAGTGATTGCAGGATTGAGTGCATCAACAATAACATATCTTGCCAGTGAGCCAATTCTTTCACTTCGCATAGGATTACGTTTGTAAGCCATTGCAGAAGAACCAATCTGTGACTTCTCAAAGGGCTCCTCTATCTGCTTCATACTCTGCAGAAGTCGAATGTCATTTGAGAATTTGTACGCACTCTGTGCAATTGAACTTAAAACTGTAAGCATCTGCGAGTCAAGCTTTCTGGGATATGTCTGTCCGCTTACGTGGAATGTATCCTTGTAGCCCATCTTCTCTGCTATCTTACGGTCAAGCTCCTTACACTTCTCATTATCACCGTCAAAAAGCTCCATAAAGCTTGCCTGGGTGCCTGTTGTACCCTTGCATCCCAAAAGCTTTGCTTTTGACAGCTGATGATTTACATCTTCAAGGTCCATTACAAGATCTTCAAGCCATAACGTCGCACGCTTACCTACTGTTGTAGGCTGTGCAGGCTGGAAATGCGTGTATGCAAGACAAGGTAAATCCTTGTACTCCTTTGCAAGCTTTGCGAGCTCACCTATAAGACACACAAGCTTTTTCTTAACAAGCTCCATTGCCTCTGTCATTATGATAATATCTGTGTTATCACCAACATAACAACTTGTAGCACCAAGGTGAATTATGGGCTTTGCCGTAGGACACTGCACACCGTAGGCATACACGTGCGACATTACATCGTGGCGTACCTCTTTTTCACGAGCTTTCGCAACATCATAATTAATATCGTAAATATGCTCCTTCATCTCGGCAATCTGCTGGTCGGTAATATTTAATCCAAGCTCCTTTTCACTCTCAGCCAGCGCTATCCACAACTTTCGCCAGGTGGAAAACTTCTTGTCCGGTGAGAAAAGATACTGCATTTCTTTTGAAGCGTATCTACTGTTTAAAGGGCTCTCGTATGTATCGGTTGCCATAGTCATTCTCCTTTGTCAGCCGTTAATTTCAATACCAAAAATCCCTGTGTAATACAAAAATTACACCGCTTATATTATATACTAAAATAACACCAAAATCAAGGAAAATTTCGAAAGTTCTTTACGAATATGGATATTTGTGTTAAAATAGCTATAATAACAGATTTTTTACGTATTTTTTTGTGATAAAGGAGAAATTTTATGATTTACAGTGATGATATAAACAAAGTCTGTGCTCTTTGCGAACATTCACAACCAATAGACGGGCATGATGACATTCTCCTGTGTACAAGACAAAAAAAGAACACAGCTATCACTGATAGCTGTGCTAAATTCAAATATGATATTTTCAAGAAAAATGTAAGACGCAAACGTCGTTTTAAGACTGACTTTAATCCCGAAGATTTTGTCCTTTAAGCTCGTAAACCTTCAATTTCTTTTAATATCATTTCCACCTTATCACCATCAATTTTAAAAGCAATTTCGTCATCGTGGGGCGCATTCAGGTACTTTATATGTATTATGAATGTGTCCTTTTTTACTGTATAGAATGATGCCATATTAAGCTTTTCAACCTCGTAGGGATTACTGATAGATAAAATCAACGGCTTTAGCTCTTTAATAAATACGGTCGACTTCTTATATTCACCGCAACCACACTCTATATTCTGCCAGCCCTCCTCATTCTTAAGGCTTACAGTTACCGAGTTGTCAGCATTTTTAGTGAATTTTACTTCACTAATTCCCTGCTTGTTTTCTTTAACATTAAAGGTCTTGTTTAAGAGCTCTTCCGCTATTGCCTCATTCTTTTCAGGGACATAGAAATTATTGATTGTTTCTTTAACTTCATTATCTGTCCCCTTGTCTGCAGATGTAAGATTATCAAGCATTTTTACAACATCTGTAATTTCACCCTGCATATCAGCTGTAAAAGCATTCATTGCTACTACAAAGTCATCTTTTATGAATATCAGCTGACCGAAAGCTCCGTCACCACGAAATCCTCCATCGGCATTCATCCATATCTGGTAGCCATAACCTGCACACCAGTCGGGGTTACCGTTGCCCGAGTTATCACTCTGGACTCTTGTTGCCTCTTTTACCCATTCCTCCGACAAATAACGTCTACCCTCATATATACCGCCATTCTGATACATAAGACCAAGTTTCGCCATACTGTCAAGGGAAATATGAAGGCCTACGCAACCGTTATTATTGCCGTCGTGGTACTTTGACCAGTAAATCTCTGTCATTCCCATAGGTTCAAACAACCTCTCCCAAAGGAAATCAAAAAGACATTTACCTGTAATTTTATTAACAGTTGCACTGAGCATATATGTAGCGGAGTTATTGTAAGCAAAATGTGTCCCGGGGGCGTGTTCAATCTCTTGCTCAAAAAATGCTTTCACAATATCCTCTTTATCCTTAATCTTCCACATAACACATTCCTCGTGGCCTGTGTTCATAGAAAGAAGATGCTTTAACTGTAACGCCTTCAGATTTGGTGAAACCATTTGCGGTACTTTATCAGGAAACAAATCTATCATATAATCCTCAACAGATAAAAGTCCGTCATCAACAAGCATACCGATAGCCGTTGATGTAAAGGTCTTGCTTAATGAGTACACGTGTTGAACATCCTCACAAGAATAAGGCGGAAGTGCAAACCTCACTACCGCCTCACCTTTATTAAGAATTTTTACACGGTATATATCATTGCCTTTTTCTTTTGATTTGTTAAGAAAATCTACAATACTTTCACGGTTAACACCGTTTCCTATGTAAAATTCACTCTTCATTTATGTTATACTCCTTACTGCAATTCTCCGCCAATTACTACCGCAGTTATATTTATATCATCATCTACGGCAATAAAATCAGCATCTGCACCCACCCTTAAAACGCCTTTATTATCTATTCCAAGAGATTTTGCAGGTGTTTCTGATGCCATTTTAAAAGCATCCTCAACAGGAATTCCAAAGCTTATTGCTGTCTTTACACACTTTAAAAGTGTCGCAGAGCTACCAGCTATTGTCCCGTCATCAAGTCGTGCAAGAGAATCTTTTAAATGTATTCTTAATCCACCTGATGTATATACGCCGTCAGGTAAACCTGTTGGACGCAACGCATCACTGATGATTATCATACGGTCAGGACCAAATGTTCTGTAAAGCATCATTACTGCATTTTTATGAACATGGTTTCCATCGGTAATAACCTCTACATATCCGTCATATTCGATTGCCGCACCAATAGGTCCGGGATTACGGTGATGGAACGGTGGCATTGCATTAAAAGTATGGGTAAGACACTTTGCACCGTTTTTAAATGCCTCGCATGCAACTTCATAGGTTGCATCCGTGTGCCCCAACGAAACACAACAGTCACACTGTCGGATAAACTCCATTGCACCCGGCATTTCAGGTGCAAGAGTAATCTTTTTTACGTTTTGGAATGTCTTAAATTTATCAATATTAGGTGACTGAATGAATTTTTCATTCTGAGCACCCTTGTACTTGGGTGAAATGTACGGGCCTTCAAGATGAAAACCCAAAACCTCTGCACCTTTGCCTGAAATGTCGCGGTTAACCGCAGTCTTTAACATCTCATAGCTCATTGTCATAGTTGTAGGCAACCATGACGTTGTTCCATTCTTTGCAAGAAAACAGCTCATCTCCTCGAGCTTATCGGTATCCTCTGTGGAATCATAGCCGATACAACCGTGGATGTGGGTATCAATAAGACCTGCAAACACGCGCCTGCCTCCTAAATCGACACCCTCTCCCTCTTTTTTCTCCATTGAAACTATTTTTCCGTTCTCAACTTCAATATCAGTTAAAACTCCGCTAATAAGTGCATTTTTATAAATCACTTTTATCACCTCGTGAATTATTTTACCTGTGAGTATGCTTCCTTATCACAAATAAGAACTACATCGGGATGAACCTTAAGAAGTGTGGCAGGATTAGATGTTGTAATGTCAGAGGTTAGTAGCTCTGCAACTGCTGCTGCCTTACTTGCACCGTTTGCAAGAAGAATAATTGTCTTGGCACTCATAATTGATGCCATTCCCATTGTAAGAGCCTGTGTTGGAACATCAGCCTCTGATTCAAAGAAACGGGCATTTGCCTTGATTGTGCTTTCTGTAAGACCTGTCAGATGTGTGTTTGCATTCAGTGCCGCATCGGGCTCATTAAATGCAATATGACCATTCTGTCCGATACCAAGAACCTGAATATCTGTACCGCCTGCTGCACGTAGCTTCTTATCGTACTCTGCACATTCCGCAACAGGGTCCTGTGTCTCACCGTTGGGGATGTTTGTATTCGCCAGGTCAATATTAACCTTCGAGAAAAGATTCTCGTTCATAAAGTAATAATAACTCTGGTCATTATCACGCTTAATTGGATAGTACTCATCAAGGTTAAATGTCTTTACCTTTGAAAAATCAATCTTGCCTGCCTTGTTCATTTCTGCAAGTTTATTGTACATACCAATAGGTGTTGAGCCTGTTGCAAGACCTAACACACACTCTGGATTTAATACCATTTTAGCCGCAAATATATCTGCTGCCTTATTTGACATCTCCTCATAATTATCACAAACTATAACTCGCATAGTATGGTGTCCTCCTTATTTAACTAAATCTCTTAATATTGCCTTTAACTCATCTTCCATTGCTTCAATTTCATCCACAAGCTTGAACTGGCTTCTCGCACGGTCAAGGTTATGATTTTCTCTGTGAATCTTGAAGTATGTATCACCGTTAAGGTAGTCTGTCAAAAATCTTATACCACATTCGTATGTCAGAAGCTTTGCTGAGAAGGGTAAAAGGTCAAGCTCCATAGGAGTCAACACTTCCTTCATTTCACTCAAGTAACCGTTTGCAAAATACTTGAAGCATTCTTTATCAAAGTGGATTTTCGATGTATCGGGCTCATCCTCTGCTGCGGTTGAACCACCCATTCTAAGTGCATCGCCAAAGTCATACAACATACTGCCGGGCATAACAGTATCTAAGTCAATTACCGCAACTGCCTTACCTGTTGCTGCATCAAACAGAATATTGTTAATCTTTGTATCGTTATGAGTAACGCGAACAGGAATTTCACCTGACTCTATACCCTTAACTACAGTATCTGCAAATGAAGACTTCTCCAAAGCCCACTCAATCTCTGCCTTAACGCTGTCAGCTCTTCCCGCCTTATTCTCTGCAATGGCAGTTTTAAGTGCTTCGACACGCTTGGGAGTATTGTGGAAATCTACAATTGTTTCGTGTAGCTTTTCTACTGGGAAATCTGCCAACTTTTTCTGGAACTTGCCAAATCACTTTTATCACCTCGTGAATTATTTTACCTGTGAGTATGCTTCCTTATCACAAATAAGAACTACATCGGGATGAACCTTAAGAAGTGTGGCAGGATTAGATGTTGTAATGTCAG
>JAZNVD010000263.1:0-8091 GCA_045592645.1 Candidatus Ornithomonoglobus sp.
GATAACTCACAATGAAATTCACCTTCTGTGAGTGAAATGCCTGACGGCGTGAAATTCGCCTATGGCGAATGAAATGCAAACTCCGTTTGCTTTTTAGAAAATTTGCCCTTGGCAAATTGTAACTAAATAAGATAACTGCACTTTTAAAAGTGCAGTTTTTCTTTGTGTGCCTTTATTTGTTTCCTAAAACTGCACCTGTAAAGGATGCCAGAAATATACATCCTATAAGAATAATTGTTCTTGGGTGAAGTGCAGGAGATTTGTTTATTATGATTGCTGTCACAAACACTGCAAGTGACAGGAGAACCCCCACAAGTAATGAGTTTAAAAGTATTTTTTCTTCACACACTTTTGCGGAAATGTAAGCACCTGTCAGTGATGATATTGCAAAAGATATAAAAAGAATAATGTTTGACAGATTTTGTGTTACTAAATTAAAGTACACTAACATTCCGCAGATAAGAAGACACACACAGAAAATCACAAGGGATATGAGTGTTGATTTTATAGTGAGTTTAAAGTTCAAATTTACCACCTCAACCTATGTTTTTATTATCACTTAAGTATATGAGGCAAGGGGTTATAAAATAACCTGTGATTTTCAAAGAAAATTAAAGAAAAAAAGTCAAAAAGTTAATAAAAACAGGTTGAAAAAAACCTTGATTTGTGATACAATTAAAAATAATATGCACTTGTGCGCTTTTTTGAAAAAGGAAGGGATTTAAATGTTAAAAAGTATGACCGGATACGGTCGGTGTGAGAGGGTTGGCGAGACCAAAAAAATCACGGTTGAGCTTAAGTCTGTAAACCACAGATTTTCTGATTATAATATAAAAGTACCGAGACAGTACGGCTTTCTGGAGGACAGAGTCAGACAGTATCTTTCAACTCGTATTGCAAGAGGTAAAATCGATGTATACGTGAGTCTTGAAAATATCGGTGAGGCTGACAAGGTAATTACCGTTAATGAAGAGCTTGTAGGAAACTATGTAGAGCTTCTGAAGAACATCGGGGACAAGTTTTCTCTTACAAACGATGTAACGGTATCAACCATTGCAGGCTTTGGTGATATTTTCCGTTCAGAGCCTAAACGAGACGATGAGGAAACAATCTGGGCAATGGTTCTTGATGTACTTAACGAGGCAACAGATTCATTTATTGATATGCGTACACGAGAGGGTGGACGAATTGAGACTGACTTACGGGCAAGAGTTGAATATATGAAATCTCTTGCAGAAGAAGTTGATAAGCGTTCACCGCAGATAGTAACAGAGTACAGAGACAGACTGTACAGTAAGATTAAAGAGCTTCTTGACGGTAATGAGCCTGACGATGCGAGAATATTAACAGAGGTTGCGATATTTGCTGACAAAGTAGCGGTAAATGAAGAAACTGTAAGGCTTGCAAGTCACTATGATGAATTCTTTGCAATTATGGACAGTGACGAGCCTGCAGGCCGTAAGCTTGATTTCTTAATTCAGGAAATTAACCGTGAAGTAAACACTATCGGCTCAAAGGCGTCAGACCTTGATGTTGCAAAGATAGTTGTTACCCTTAAGGGTGAGATTGAGAAGTTAAGAGAGCAGATTCAGAACATAGAATAAGAGGTATATATATGAAACTGATAAATGTAGGTTTTGGAAATATGATAAGTGCCAACCGTGCAGTTGCGCTGGTAAGCCCTGACAGTGCACCTATCAAAAGACTTATAAGAGAAGCGGAAGACCGAGGAATGCTTGTTAATGCAACCTACGGACGACGTACGCGTTCGGTGGTTGTTATGGATTCAAGACACGTTATATTATCTGCTATCACTCCCGAGAAGCTTGCTACAAGGCTTGACGGTGAGTATGACGGAAAGTATGACGATGACGATATAGACGAATAAGGGGGAGAAATCAAATGAAAGGAACCTTGTTTGTATTGTCAGGACCTTCGGGAACGGGCAAAGGCACAGTGTGTGCAGAGCTTTTGAAGCTCCCCTGTGATTTAACCTTATCAGTGTCTGCTACAACGAGAGAGCAGAGAGCAGGCGAGATTGCGGGTGAAACATATCATTATGTTTCACAGGATACATTTGAGGCGATGATTAAGCAGGATGAGATGCTTGAGTATGCAGTGTACAGCGGTAATTACTACGGAACACCTAAAACTGTTGTAGAGGCATTAATCAATGAAGGCAAGGATGTACTTCTTGAAATTGAACCGCAGGGTGCATTGCAGGTAAAGAAGCTTATACCTGAAGCAGTTTTGATTTTTCTGATTCCTCCGTCAATGGAGGAGTTGAAAAGACGTTTGCTTACGCGTGGCCGTGAGAGTGAGGAGGAAATTGCTCACAGAATAGGAACGGCAAAATGGGAGCTTGAGCAGGCGGATAAATATACAACTTTAATAACAAATGACAATCTTACACAGTGTGTAGAGGATGTACTTGGCTTTATAAACTCAAAGAGAGCCGAGAAAAAGATAATAAATAATTTAATAAATGAAAATGTTTAAATGGAGGACAAAATTATGATGACAAAACCCGGAATTACAGAATTGGATAAGCACGTTGACAGCAGATATACATTGGTATCAATGGTATCAAAGCGTGCAAGAATGATTGGAACAGACAGAAACACTGCAGAGGCTAACGGTGCAGAGGTTGACACAACTCTTGACAAGCCTGTAACACAGGCAGTAAATGAAATCACAACAGGTGTTGTTGGTTACGTTCGTTCAGAGGCTATTAATAAGGCACGTCTATATGAGCAGGAGAAAATAGAAGCTATTTCACAGCTTGAGAACGAGCAGACAGCTGAAGAAGTATAATGTATGCGGAGGTTGTTGTAAGTCAGCCTTCAAAAGCAGTTGATAAGCTATTCGACTATGAAATTCCAGAAGGACTTCTTTCGGACATTAAGCCCGGAACCCGTGTTATAGTTCCATTTTCACGTAACAATGCGGAGAAAGAAGCTTACGTAATGGGCATAAAAGCCGAAACGGAAGCAAAAAGGATAAAAAGCATAATATCAGTTGTATCTCAAGAGGTTGCATTTAAAGAGGATATGGTTGACCTTATTGAATATATGCATAACCGTTATCTTGCGACCTATCTTGAGCTTATTCATGCCATTATACCAACCGGTACAAGTATTAATTCAGTTGAATGGATACTGTCGGGTGAAAATGAATATACAGGAAAAAATAAGACTGATATAAGAATTCTGGAGTTGATAGCTGAAAACGGTGGAGGTATTGATTTATATTCTCTTCGTTCATATTTTGAAAAGGATATAAAATTAAGGCTTACTGCATTGGAAACGGACGGTGTAATAAAAAGAGAATACCGTCACAGTCAGAATGTCAATAAAAGAAAAATACGAGCTGTCCGCCTTGTCAAGGATGATAATGCCGTTACGGAGTATTGTAATACAACCCGTTCAAAAATTCAGAAGCGTATGCTTGAGATACTTATGATGAATGAGTTCATTGCAACGGCGGACATTGTGAGGTTTTCTCTTGGTAATTACAGCACATTGCAGGCAATTGTCAAGAACGGTCTTGCAGAGTTTTTTGATATTGAGGTTGAAAGAGAAGCTTATGAGGTTAATGAAACCGCAACATCGGCTTTAAAACCGACACCCGAACAGAAAAAAGCAATTGATGCTGTTAATGAATCTGTTAATAGAAACAACCCAAAGACATTTCTATTACACGGTGTAACAGGAAGCGGAAAGACAGAAGTTTTTCTGCAGACCATAAGTAATTGTGTAAATAACGGTAAATCTGCATTGGTGCTTGTTCCTGAAATATCCCTGACTCCACAGATGGTATCAAGGTTTGTAACGCGATTCGGGAAGAGAGTAGCAATACTTCACAGTGCGTTATCTCTTGGAGAGAGGTATGACCAGTGGTCAAGGATAATGAAGGGTGAGGCTGATATTGTAATCGGTGCCAGAAGTGCCGTTTTTGCACCCCTTGATAATATTGGTATCATAATTATTGACGAGGAGCATTCTGATACTTACAAGTCGGAAATGAGCCCCCGTTATCACGCCCGTGAGGTTGCCATAAATCGTGCAGAACACTTTGGTGCGGTAACTGTATTGGCGTCTGCGACACCGTCGGTTGAAAGCTATACGGAGGCTCTTGAGAACAGAATAACATTGCTTGAGATGAAGGAACGCTATAATAAGGGTGCAATGCCTGAAATCACAATTGTAGATATGCGTTCAGAGCTTGAGGCGGGAAACAAGAGTATGTTTTCCCGTGAGATGTATGAAGCAATAAAAAACAACATAGAAAATAAAGAACAGACCATACTACTTATGAACAGACGTGGTTTTTCTACCTTTGTTTCCTGCAGAAAGTGTGGCTTTGTTCCAATGTGCCCCAATTGTAATATATCTCTTACATACCACAAGTATGACAACAGTTTAAAATGTCATTATTGCGGACATACAACAGAGAATTACAGTGTTTGTCCCGTTTGTGACAGTCAGTATATAAGATATTTCGGCGGAGGTACGCAGAGGGTTGAGGATGAAGTAAAAAGACTTTTTCCTGATGCGACTACTATCCGTCTTGATGCGGACGCAACATCAAGAAAGAACTCACATAAGGAAATTCTTGATAGGTTTGACCGTGAGAAGATAGATATAATGATAGGCACGCAAATGGTTGCAAAAGGACTTGACTTTGCAAATGTAACCCTTGTGGGAGTTATGAGTGCAGATACGATGCTTCACATAAATGATTTCCGCAGCGGTGAGAGAACTTTTGACTTACTTGAGCAGGTGTCGGGGCGTGCAGGTCGCGGTGACAAGCCTGGTCGTGCAATCATACAGACCTATTCGCCTGACAATTATGCAATTGATTTGGTTAAAACACATAATTACGGTGAATTTTACAGAAAAACAATTTCCGAGAGAAAAACTATGTGGTACCCGCCGTATTCGGAAATGATTTGTATAAGAATCAGCGGTGATGACAATGACATTACCCGCCGCAACGCGTTTTTGTTTAAGGACGTATTCGGTGATATATCAAAAATGCAGGAGGATATTGCAGTTCTTGGGCCAATACCTGCAATGGTGTCAAAGGTAAAGAACAAATACCGCTGGCAGATAATTTATAAATGCCACAATGCTGATTTACTAAACGATAGAATTATTAATGCTCTTAATGTGGTTAAAGCAGATAAAGAGCTTGGAAATGTTACGGTTTCCATAGATAAAAACCCCATAAGCATTTATTAGGAGGCGATCAGATGGCAATACGCCAGATAAGATTGAGAGAAGACGAAATTCTTTACAAACGCTGTAAGGACGTTGTAAAGTTTGATGAAAAACTGTGGATTCTTCTCGATGATATGTATGAAACAATGAAAAAATCTGAAGGTGTAGGTCTTGCTGCACCCCAGGTTGGTATCTTAAAGAGAGCCGTTATTATAGAAACAGAGGATAGCGGTAAAATAGAGCTGATAAACCCCGAGATAATCGAAACATCAGGCACACAGAATGATGCAGAGGGATGTTTGAGCTTTCCTAAACTGTTTGGTTACGTTGAACGTCCTTATCGTGTCAAGGTCAAGGCTCAGGATAGAAACGGTAAAGAGTTTACATTGGAAGGCAAGGAGCTTCTTGCCCGTGCAATATGTCACGAGTGTGACCATTTAGACGGAGTAGTTTTTACTTCTCACGTAACAGAATATATTGACTAAGGAGCAAGGTAAATGAAAATACTATTTATGGGTACTCCGGATTTTGCGGCAGAGATATTGGATGCCATAGCAAAAACTGAACATAATATAGTTGGTGCAGTTTCGCAACCCGATAAGCCCAAGGGCAGAGGCCATAAGCTTGTACCCACAGATGTAAAGGTAAAGGCAGAGGAACTGGGAATAGATGTTTATCAGCCCGAAACTCTTAAGAATGAAGCCTTTCTTGATAAACTGAATGAGCTTGCGCCTGATATGATAATTGTTGCGGCATACGGAAAGATTTTGCCTGAATATATTATTAATTACCCAAGATACGGATGTATTAATGTTCACGCATCAATATTACCAAGATACAGAGGTGCCGCACCCATACAGTGGTCAATTATAAACGGCGATGAAAAAACAGGCGTCAGCATAATGCGTATGGATAAAGGTCTTGATACGGGCGATGTTGTAGCTGTGAGAGAAACTGCCATAGGCGAATATGAAACTGCAGGCGAACTCTTTGACAGACTTGCAAAAATCGGTGCAGACCTTATGGTTGAAACTATTGATAAAATAGAGAATGGTGAGGCTGTATATACCCCGCAGGAACACAGTAAAAGCACTTATGCGGAGAAAATCACAAAGGAAACCTCGGTGATTGACTGGAGAAAGGACAATGGGGCTGTTTCAAAGCTTGTATGTGGTATGAGCCCGTTCCCTGGTGCTGTTACAACGTACAAGGGTGAGGTTGTAAAAATATACGAAGCAGAAAAGACAGATGGCACAGGTGCTGCAGGTGAGATTCTTGAACTTCATAAAGGTAAGGGACTTAAAGTTGCCTGTGGAAGCGGTGCAGTTTATGTTAAAACAGTACAGTTTGCAGGGTCCAAACGAATGAATGTTGAGGACTATGCAAGAGGACATGAGATTTTAAACGGAGTTATTTTAGGAGAGGAATAAATTATGCTTTACGGTTGGTATGACCCCACTTATATGCTTGTAATTATTGGTCTTGTAATTACAATGATTGCATCGGCAAACGTGAACAGCACATTTAAAAAGTATGATAAAGTAAAATCATACCGCGGTATAACAGGTGCAATGGCGGCAAGAAAAATACTTGATGCCAATGGACTTCATCATATTCGCGTTGAACGAATATCCGGCAATCTTACTGACCATTACAGCCCTAAAGAGGGTGTAATCCGTCTTTCGGATTCAACTCATGATTCTACATCCATTGCAGCTCTCGGAGTTGCTGCACACGAGTGCGGTCACGCAGTACAGCATCAGGTAGGCTATGCTCCCATTAAAGTAAGAAATTCAATTGTACCTTTCGTAAACATTTGTAATTATCTTTCAATCCCCATAATTATTTTGGGAATTATTCTTGGTGCGACAGGTCTTGCAATGGTTGGCGTATATCTTTTCTGTGGCGTTCTTGCGTTTCAGGTAATTACATTACCTACAGAAACAAATGCAAGCAAAAGGGCAATTGATACATTACAGTCAATGGCAATTTTAGATGACGAAGAAATAAAAGGTACAAAAAAAGTACTGAATGCTGCTGCAATGACATACTTTGCCGCAGTTGCATCAACTACTTTGCAGTTATTAAGGCTATTACTTCTTGTTCAGGGTAACAGGAGGCGTAATTGATAGGGGCAAGAGAAGCGGCATTGCTTGCATTGTATGATATATTCTACGAGGGAAAATACTCAAACCTTGCAGTGAAGGATATCTTATCAAAATGCCGTGGAATGGAAAGAAATGAAAAAGCCTTGTTTACTAATCTTGTGTATGGCACTGTGTCAAGACATTATACGCTTGAATATGTTATAAAAACCTTTTCAAGTGTAAAACCCAAAAAGCTCGCAAAGTATGTAAGGTTAATTCTTGAGCTTGCCATATATCAGATAATGTATATGGACAAAATTCCTCCAAGTGCGGCGGTTAACGAGGCAGTGAAACTATCGAAACGTTACTGTAAGCGCGGGTCTGACAGGTTTATAAACGGTGTATTGAGAGGTATATGTAAAGGTATAGACACTCTTTCTTATCCTGATGACATTATTGAAAAATTATCTGTCACTTATTCATACAGTCCCGAAATGGTAAAGCTATTCATCGATAATTTCGAAAAAGACGAAGCAATAGAGGTTATGAAGGCAATGAACCTGCCCTCAAAGCTTTTATTGCGTCCTAACATATTGAAAACAACTCCTGAAGAACTTGCGAAGAAGTTAACTGACAATAACATTTCAGCAACTGTAACAGATGACGGAATGTTATCCGTTACAGGCTTTGATGTGGGAGAAAATAAGTTATACAAGGACGGGTATTTTTCTGTCCAGGACAGAGGTGCATATAATGCCTCTTTGGTACTTAGCCCTGAAGAG
>JAZNVD010000264.1:0-4094 GCA_045592645.1 Candidatus Ornithomonoglobus sp.
CTTGGTCTTGCATGGCAGGAGCAGACAGGTGCGAAGATTCACTTTGAGCAGCCCGTAAGCAATGGTGCTGAGGCTATGAATACACTTCTTGCATCAGGTCAGCTTCCCGACATTATGGTAACAGACTTCACTGGAATGCCCGGCGGCGTACAGAAGATGGTTGATGACGGTGTTATCATTGAGCTTGATGAGTACATTGATGCTTATGCTCCCAATTTCAAGAAGTATCTTGAGGAGAATCCCGAGGTTGCAAAGCAGATTAGAAGTGACGACGGTCATTACTACTACTTCCCGTTCGTACGCGGTGACGAGAGACTTACAGCATCACAGGGTCTTGCTCTAAGAAAGGATATGCTTGATAAGGCAGGTCTTGATGTTCCCGTAACAGTTGATGACTGGACAGAGGCACTAAGAGCATTTAAGAAGCAGGGTGCATCAGCTCCCTTCTCATCAAACAACTTCTGGTTGTCAGAAATCAAGTATGGTTTCATCGGTGGTGCTTACGGCGTAACAGGTGACTATTATATTGATAACGGTACAGTTAAGTACGGCTTTATGGAAGACAAGATGATTGATGTTCTAAAGCTTTACAATTCTTGGTACGAAGAGGGTCTTTTAGATCGTAATATCGTATCAGTAGCAGACCTTGACGGTCAGATCTTCCAGGGCGAGACAGCTGCTTCAATTCTTTGGGCAGGTTCAGGTATCGGTAAGTATATGAACGCTAAGCCTTCACCTGAGTTTGATTTTGTAGCAGCAGCTCCCGCAGTTCTTGAAGAAGGTCAGATTTCACAGTTTGGTGGCAAGGGCTTCCTATATGGCGGCACAAACAATGCTTACATCACAACAGCTTGTAAGAACATTGAGCTTGCAATGAGGTTTATAGACTACAACTACTCAGAGGCAGGTCACATTCTTATGAACTTCGGTATCGAGGGTGAGAGCTTTAACTGGGTTGACGGTTATCCCGCATACACAGACGAAATTCTTAAGAACCCAGAGGGCAAGTCAATCTCAGAGGCTATGAAGCCTTATCTACAGGCATCAACATCATTCCCCGGAATTCAGGACTACAGATACCTTGAGCAGTACTATCAGTTGCAGAACCAGAAGGATGCTGTAGGAGTATGGTCAGTTGCAGATACGTCAGAGACAAGAATGCCTAACATCATATTCACAGCAGAAGAGAGTAACAAGCTTTCAACAATCGCAACAAACATCCAGACATGTGCTGAAGAGTGGGCATTTAAGTTCATTACAGGCACAGCATCATTTGATGATTATGATAAGTTCAAAGCAGAGCTTGTAACTTACGGTATCGAGGATGCATTAAAGATTTATCAGGATGCTTACGACAGATATCTTGCGAGATAAGAAAATATTTAAAGTGTGACGGGAGAAACGCTTTGTGCGTTTCTTTCGCATTCTACTAAATAAAAGGAGATGAAGCGAAAAATGAAATCAAAGACTAAGGTCGCAGCACCCAGAGTGCTTACAGATGCAACAATCGGCGAGAAAACATTTAAAGAACGCCTTGTTCACGATTTCAAAATGCATGGTGCTTTATATCTGATGTTCCTTCCTATTCTTGTATGGTATTTGTTATTCAGATATAAGCCTTTGTACGGATTGCTAATGGCATTCCAGAATTATTCACCCTTCCTGGGTATTATGGGAAGTAAGTGGGTTGGACTTGACTATTTCGTTGAGTTCTTAACAAACCCCCAGTTCTGGAGACTGATTATAAACACTGTTAAGATCAGTGTTGCATCACTTGTATTCGGTTTCCCGTTCCCGATTATTTTAGCATTGATGTTAAATGAAATCCGCATAAAGTGGTTCCAGAGAGGCGTACAGTCAATTGCGTACCTTCCTCACTTTATTTCAATTATGGTTATATGCGGACTTATAAAGAACTTTACATCTGACTCGGGTCTTATCAATGACGTTATTGCAATGTTCGGCGGTGAGAGAAAGTCATTCCTTAACTATCCCGAGTACTTCCTGCCCGTATATGTTATTTCAGGTATATGGCAGGGTATCGGCTGGGAGTCAATTATTTACTTCGCAGCTTTGACAGGAATTGATCAGCAGCTTTACGAGGCAGCACAGATTGACGGTGCAGGTCGTTGGAAGCAGACAATTCACATTACACTACCCGGAATTCTTCCTACAATCATTACGATGCTTATCCTTCGTATCGGTTCAATCCTTAACGTCGGATATGAGAAGATATTCCTGCTATACAACCCGCTTACATATGAAACAGCGGACGTTATCACGACATACACATACCGTATGGCGATTGGTGAAGGTAACAGAATGGGTTATGCAACAGCGGTTGGTTTCTTTAACTCAGTTATCTGTTTCATTCTGTTGATTACATCAAACAAGATAAGTAAGAAGCTTGGTACAAGCGGACTATTCTAAGAAAGGGGAGATTTAAAGATGGACAATAGATCAAGAGCTGAAAAAGTCTTTAACGTATTTAATATCTTCTTATTAATCTGCCTAGCAATAGTTACATTGTACCCCTTCTGGTATATATTGGTTGCATCATTCTCTGACTACGGTCAGTTTAAGTTGCAGACATTTATGTGGCGTCCGGTTGGCTTTAACTGGGCGGCATATAAGCGAGTTCTTAACGAAGATATGATTCTTAGCGGTTTCGGCGTAACAATTATTATGATGCTTTTGAGAGTAGGCGGCGCAATGCTGTTTACAATCATATCAGCATATGTTGTTTCAAGAAAGCGCGCATTGCTTACACCCATATTTATGCTTATTATTATCATTCCCATGAACTTCAACCCCGGAATTATTCCTAACTTCCAGAACGTTGTTTCATTGGGCTTGAATAATACAATCTGGGCGTTGGTATTGCCACAGATGATTAATGCGTTTAACACCATTATTCTGAGGAATGCCTTTGAGGCAGTTCCCATTGACCTTGAGGAGGCGGCGTCCATTGACGGTGCTACACAGATGAAAATTCTGTTTATGGTTATGCTTCCCCTGGTAATTCCATCATTGATGGTTGTACTTCTTTACTATTCAGTAGAAGTATGGAATATGTGGTTCGATGCTATGCTGTACATCAAGGACAAGGGCCTGTACCCCTTACAGTTGGTACTGAAGCAGATTCTTATCGAAGCAGATTTGAATGCTCAGGCAGGAAACGACGCAACTGTAATGTCAGAGACTGTTCAGTATGCAGTAATGATCGTTGCCACAGCACCTATCCTTTGTGTATATCCGTTCATCCAGAAGTACTTTGTATCGGGTATGACAATCGGTGCGGTTAAGGGTTAATGAATTATGGTTTTATCTGAAGCCAAAATCGGCTTCAGATAAACTGCCGTAAAGAAAAAATTTAAAAATTACGGTGTTTCTTCTTATATAATAGGGACATCTTAAAATATAAAATCAACGAAAGGGGATAATAAATTAACCATGAAGAAGATTTTAGCAACTTTGGTGGCGTTAGGACTTGTTTTCCAGACTTGTGCATTTGCAAGTGTAGCTGATATGTCAGTATCATATGACAAGGCAACAAACAAGGTATCAGCAGATGCAACAGTAGGAACAACAGCTAACACACCCGTAGTAGTAACAGTAGCAGAGGATAACGGCGAGGCTTTGAGCATTTCAAACCTTCCCGAGTTTATGTATCTTTATAAGACTGCTGCAGAGGGCGTACTTGACCTTGATATTACAATGTCAGCAGACATTAAGAGTGGTAAGTACGTAGTTTCAATGAATGCCCAGAGTGGCAGTGACAGTAAGAAGGTTATGATTTGTAACCTTAACGACGACAGTACAGGCGGTACAATTGATGTACTTGCAGAGATTAACGGTGCAGCAGACGCTGATGCGTTAGAGACAATCATCAAGACAAGCACAAAGATGGATAAGCTTGGTGTTGACCCTGATGTAATGTCAGTACGTGCATCATTTGCAGCGTATGCAGCAGATATTCTTGTTGCAGAGAAAGACGGCGACTGGACAGTTAATTCATTTATCACAGCTTACAACAGAGCTTTGGCTTTGTCTGCTATAAAGGCAGGTCAGCACGTTGACACAGCAATGGAAAG
>JAZNVD010000265.1:0-2583 GCA_045592645.1 Candidatus Ornithomonoglobus sp.
CTTACATATACCTTACTTGCGGGGTCCTCTCCTACGAGAATTACTGCCAACCCCGGGTTTATACCCTCTTTTTTGTGTACTTCCACCTGGGTTATCATTTCGTTCTTTATTCTGTCGGACACTTCTTTGCCCATTAGTAGCTTTGCCATTTCTATTTACCTTTCCTGATTTATTTTCTGTCCCTTCAGGCGGAACAAGACATCTTGGTGATTTCCCTATAAGGTCACTTCTGCCAACCTTAATCAGTGCCTCACGGACAATGCCGTAGTTTTCGGGGTTTTTAAACTGTAGCATTGCCCTCTGCATTGCCTTTTCTTTTGGTGTTTTTGCAACATAGACCTTTTTCATAGTCATGGGGTCAAGCCCCGTATAGTACATACAAGTTGAGATTGTACCCGGTGTGGGATAGAAGTCTTGTACTTGTTGCGGGTTAATTCTGTTACGGTTTAAATATTCTGCCAATGCCACCGCATCACGCAAGGTTGAGCCGGGATGACTTGACATAAGATATGGAACTATATACTGATTAAGTCCCATTTGCTCATTTAATTTATAAAACTTATCTGAAAACTCATTATAAACGGCATTACAGGGCTTTCCCATATGCTTTAAAACATTATCAGAAATATGTTCGGGGGCAACCCTTAACTGTCCGCTTATATGGTATTTTAAAAGTTCTTTAAAGAATGTATCATTTCTATCCGCAAGTAAATAATCAAACCTGATACCCGAACGGATAAATACTTTTTTAACACCCTTTAGTTTTCTTAACTTCCGTAGCAGATTAAGGTATCTGCTATGGTCAATTTTCATATTCTTACAGGGCTCGGGGTAAAGACAATGCTTTAATTTGCACGCACCCTGTGTTTTCTGTTTATCGCAGGCGTAATCTCGGAAGTTTGCTGTCGGGCCTCCCACATCATGAATATAACCCTTGAAATCAGGGTCTTTTATCATTATTTCTGCCTCTTTTATAAGGCTTTCATCACTTCTTGAAGTAACAACACGTCCCTGATGAAAAGCAAGTGCACAGAAGTTACAGTTACCGTAACAACCACGGTTACAGCTTAAGGAAAACTTAACCTCCTCAATAGCTTTTATACCACCTGTCGCCTCATACATGGGATGATATGTCCGCATATATGGTAAATCATATACTGCATCAAGCTCCTCTGTAGTAAGGGGCGGTTGAGGCGGTAGCTGAATAAGATATCTGTCACCGTGCTTTTGTGCAAGTGCTTCACCTGTATACGGGTTTTGTTCAAGATACTGTTCACGGCAGGAAATTGCATATGCCTTTTTATCCTCAACACATTCCTCGTATGACGGTATTTCCTTATAACCGTCACAATGAGAGGATATAAAGCAAGTTCCCGCAACAGTAGTAATATCACCTATGTCAACTCCCATATTAAGCATATCTGCAATTTCAGGAAGCTGTCTCTCGCCCATTCCATAAGTGAGAATATCGGCTTTTGAGTCAAAAAGAATTGAACGACGTACCTTATCCGACCAGTAATCATAATGGGCAAAACGACGTAAGCTTGCCTCCACTCCACCGATAATTACAGGGATATTACCAAAAGCCTGACGTGCAAGATTACAGTATACAATTGTTGCACGGTCAGGACGATGTCCTGCTTTATTTTCAGGCGAATACACATCATCGTGACGTTTCTTTTTACTCACGGTATAGTGGTTTACCATACTGTCAATATTACCCGCACTTACAAGGACACCAAGACGCGGTCTGCCAAAGGCCTTTAACTCCTCTGCACTGTGCCAGTCAGGCTGAGACAAAATTGCCACACGGTATCCACGTTTTTCAAGAACACGGGAAATAATTGCATGACCAAAGCTGGGATGATCAACATAAGCATCACCTACAATGTACAGAAAATCATAATAATCCCAGCCACGGTCAATCATATCTGCCTTTGATACGGGCAAGAAATTATTCATCAAAATCATCCTCCGTAGGACTGTCAAACAACATATCCGCGTGTGATATTAAAACATCACGGGGCTTTGAGCCATTGGCAGGAGAAATTATACCTCTTGCTTCCATCTGGTCAATTATTCTGCCTGCACGTGAGTAACCCACTCCCAATCTGCGTTGAATCATTGATGTTGAAATATTACCAAGACTTACAGCAAGCTCTATTGCATCAGGCAATAACGCATCCCCGTCTTCTTCCTTGTCAGGTGTAACACCGTTTTCACCAAGGGAAACACGTTCAATGTGTTCCTCAAGGTCTTCTCTGTAATGAGTTTCGGGTGATGAGTCTTTAATGAATTCAACTATTCTCTCAACCTCTTCGTCAGATACAAATGCACCCTGAACACGTGTTGTAGCTCTTGCACCTGCAGGGAAATACAACATATCACCCATTCCAAGAAGCTTCTCTGCACCGGCTTTGTCAATGATTGTACGGCTATCCACCTGGGATGATACAAAGAACGCAATCCTTGAGGGTACGTTTGCCTTGATAAGACCTGTAATAACATCAACCGACGGTCTCTGTGTTGCAATAATCAGGTGCATGCCTGCAGCACGGGCAAGCTGTGCAAGTCGACAGATGT
>JAZNVD010000266.1:0-5618 GCA_045592645.1 Candidatus Ornithomonoglobus sp.
ACATATGTTGCGAATTTTTTTATGCGAATTGCTTTATTGCATCCTTCAACCACCATTCTCCGATGTCAAGTGCCTTGTACAAATCATCACGTACCGCTTTTCTGAATACCTGACCCTTACCAAGCTCGCCCGTGTTGTCCATTACCTGAACAAGTATCTCCTCTGCGACCTCCATATCTCCGACTTTTTTAGTCTTTGTTATATCAAGTACAAGTATCAGTTTATCTTCAAGGTTTCCGTAGTAAATTCTGTTGCCACATCTCATTATGGGCTTACCGTTGTATGTCATTGTTTTTTTCTTTTTTGTTACTGCCATAAAAACATCTCCTTTCCAAAAAAATTCTTAATATAAATGTATTATAGCACAATTGCATTGTATTTGCAAGGATTTTTTTAAACCTTGATATGTCTTGAAAAGAACTTTGCACACTCGGTTGTGTGCTTGTTTACATATATCTTTGAATGACGATACACTCCGTCATTTATTTTTATGAATGAAATTGCATCATCAAACTGATTTTCCCACGAAAACACGGGGATAATGGTAACTCCCATACCCATTTTAAGGTACTCACGAATATAGAAAGGGTCATCGCACTCAATTACAATATCGGGATTGAAACCCGCTTGTTTACATAGCTTGTCGGTGATATTACGCAAACTGTGGTTTTGTGAAAGAGAAATGAATTTTTCATTCCGCAACATACTCATATTGACTTGTTTCCGTGAGGATAGGGGGTTGCTTGTGTGACATGCCAACATAATCTCCTCGGTGAGAAACTCATATTGTTCAAAATCTCCATTTTCAATTATACTGTCAGTTATTACTATATCGTAATTTTTGTAGTCCTTGCTTTCGTCAAGGTCAAGGGAAAAGGAAACATTGGGGTACTTGGCACGAAATTGAGAAATTACTTGTGTAATTATTCGCCTGTTGGTGTTTACCAGTATGCGAACCTTGCCGTCGGGTTGTCCGTCTAAATCAAGAAGCCCTGATTTCGCTTTCTCAAGTTCAAGAAATATATTTTCAACGCATGACAAAAATAACCGACCTTTTTCGTTTAAGAAAAGTTTATTGCTTTTTCTGTCAAAGAGCCTGACACCAAGCTCACCCTCAAGCTTCTTTATTGATGATGATACGCTTGATGGCGGAACTCTGAATTTTTCTGCCGTATGGGAGAAATTCTGCGTTTTTGCTGCGTGTTTAAAATATTCAAGCTGTAAAAATTCCATTTAACTCACTCCTTTTCTATATTGTAACACAAGTTACTATATATTTCAAGATATAGCAACTGTGTTTTATTTTATTCTTTACAAAATAGCAGTACAAGAGTAAAATTTAGAAAAGAAAGAGAGGTAAATATAATGAAAAAAGGATTATTTTATTCAATTCTGACAGCACTGGTATTTGTTACCCTTGAGCCTGTAAGTAAGCTTATTGCAAATGAGGTAAGCCCCTTTGGTATAACCTTCTGGAGATTTGCAATCGGATCATTTATTCTTATTCCTCCGGCAGTAACAAAAATCAGAAAAGAAAAATTACATATTTCACTAAAAGATATGGGCGTAATGACAATGCTTGGAGTATTGTTTATATGCATCAGTATGATTGCATTGCAGATAGCAGTAAAGATAGCTGATTCACCGGCGCTTATCGCAATTATTTTCTCTGCAAATTCAATCTTTACAATTATTTTTGCCGTTCTTATTGTAAAGGAAAAGATGACATGGCAGAAGTGGTGCACATTGACTTTATGTACAATTGGTGTTATAATTTGTATTGACTTTAAGTCAGGAACAAATATTACATCTGTTCTTCTTGCAGTTTTTGCGGCATTGAGTTTCAGCTTATATACGGTTTTAAGCCAGAAGTTTATGACAAAGCTTGGAAGCTCTGTACAGACAAGCATTGTATTTGTAATGGGAAGTCTGGTTCTTCTTATTGCTCTTCTCATCGGTGGTTTTGATATAATTCCCACATTTAACGTAAAGAATGTTTCAATATTGGTATATCTTGGACTCATTGTAACGGGTATCGGTTACTGGGCATACTTCAAGGGAATTGAAAAGGGCGGAGCAATTATGGGTTCTCTTGCGTTTTTTATAAAGCCTGTTCTCACTCCTTTTGCAACATTTGCAATTAACGGCATTGTTCCCGATGTAAAGATTTTTGTTGCAGTGGCATTTATTGTTTGCGGTTCGTGTATTGCAGTTTATAAAAAGAAGGGTTAATAAAATGAAAATTGTTAAAGATATAAACTACAGTGAAAAAGAAAGAAACAGCCTTGATATGTATCTCCCTGATACATCATCAGCGCCTGTTGTCATATATTTCCACGGTGGTGGACTTGAAAGTGGCTCTAAAACAGAGGAGTATATGGTTGCAATTGCAAAAGTTATGGCAGAAAGAGGCATTGCTGCGGTATGTCCTGAATACAGTATATATCCTGATACAAAGTATCCGGAATATATTGAGGACTGTGCAAAAGCGGTTAACTGGGTTTTTGAAAAAATAAAGGAATATATAACTCCCGAGAAAATTTTTATTGCAGGACAGAGTGCAGGTGCATATATTACGCAGAATTTGTGCTTTAATCCGGAATACCTTGGCAAGTACGGTATAACCAACGATGATATAGCGGGATATTATCACGACGCAGGTCAGCCTACGACACATTATAATATTTTAAAGGAACGTGGACTTGACACAGGGATGGTTGTTATTGATGATGCGGCACCTATGTATTATATAAACGGCAAGAGCCAGTATCCGCCAATGTTATTCGTCGTGTCCGATAATGATATACCGAACCGTTATGAGCAGACAATGCTTCTTATGGCAGTTTTAAGAAACTACGATTATGAAATGAGTAAAATTAACCTTATTGTAAAGGAAAACAGTACTCACTGCTCATATAATTTAGTTCCCGACAAAAACGGAAATCCGTCTATGACAGAACCTATTTATGAGTTTATAAAGAGTAATCTGTAAAAGCCCTGCTTTTGACTTGCAGCATGTTTCAAAATTTAGTTAAAATGAGTGGAATCTAAATCTTACATTGATTCTACAATTAAATAAACAGAATAATACTGCCACCGGGTAGTGTAATGCCAAGCATTCGTTTCGCATATCATTAGGTCTTAGAAGATATGTGGGTCGAATGCTTTTATTCTTGTAAGTCCGCATAAAGCACTTCTAAGCTTGTTCGTGTACACGGAGTACAGTCTCACTCGCTTATCAGCGCTTTCTGCATAATTTATGAGGACTTGGAACAGGAGGAAGTATGAAATATTTTTCAAAACGGGAAATGGGATTATGGACGGTATCCGTAATCGTAATAATTGTTTCATTTTTAATATTTGACAGAGAGAATTATCTCACCCTTACTGCGTCCTTTGTGGGCGTAACATCACTTATATTTAATGCCAAGGGCAATCCAATAGGTCAGGTGCTTATGGTGGTGTTCAGTGTTCTCTATGGAGTTATTTCATATTCTTACCGTTATTATGGGGAAATGATAACATATCTGGGAATGACTGCTCCAATGGCTGTTGTTGCACTTATTGCGTGGCTTCGTCATCCTTACAAAGGCAACCGCAGTGAGGTCAGAGTTCACCATATAAGACGCCGTGAGGTTTATATGATGATAATTTTTACGGTGCTTGTAACAGTAGTATTTTACTTTATATTAAAAGCTTTAGGTACGGCAAATCTTATGTTAAGTACATTATCTGTTGCTACAAGTTTTTTAGCAGTATATCTTACGTTTCTTCGCAGTGAATATTTTGCTCTGGCTTATGCCGCCAATGATATAGTTCTCATTGTCCTGTGGATACTTGCAACGAAAGCGGATATGTCGTATTTTTCAGTGGTAATCTGCTTTACTATGTTTTTTGTAAATGACATTTATGGGTTTTATAACTGGCGGAAAATGAAAGTGCGACAAAAATAAATTTTTATTGAAAAATTTTCCTTTATGTGATACAATATTATTATAGATAAACAGTGGGAGAATGACTATGAAAAGCTTTGATATTCGTACAAAGATATATTTTGGTGAAAAAGCTCTTGACAGATTGCTGGAGCTTCCGTATAAAAGAATACTTATAATAACCGACCCGTTCATTGAGAAAAGCGGTATGCTTTCTCACGTGACGGAGAGATTAAGCCAGGCGTATGTTGATTTTACAATATTTTCCGATGTTGTACCTGACCCGCCTCTGGAGAAAATCTCAATCGGTGTAAAAAAACTGTTGGAATACAACCCTGACTGTGTTGTTACAATCGGCGGCGGCAGTGCCATTGATTCGGCGAAAGCTATACGTGAATTTGCAACACGTTCCAATGGAAAAGAGGTTGCAATGATTGCAATTCCTACAACCTCGGGCACAGGCTCGGAGGTTACAAGTTTTTCTGTTGTAACAGATACGGAGAATAATATAAAGTATCCTCTTGTAAGTGAGAGTATGCTTCCCACAGAGGCAATTCTTGATGCGGAGCTTGTAAAGAGTGTACCCGCAACGGTAACTGCCGATACGGGAATGGATGTATTAACTCACGCAATTGAGGCGTACGTAAGCATTAACAATAACGAGTTTTCCGCAGCCCTTGCAGAGAAGGCAATTGAGATTTGCGGAACATTCCTGCTTCGTTCATACCTTGACAATAACGATGCCCACGCAAGAGCAAAAATGCACGTTGCATCCTGTCTTGCAGGACTTGCATTTAACAGTGCATCCTTGGGACTTAACCACGGTATTGCTCACGCAGTAGGTGCAAAGTTCCACATACCCCACGGCAGAGCCAATGCTATTGTCCTGCCCCACGTAATTGAGTTTAATTCAGGCATCAACAAGCACTCAAAGAGCCGTAAGGATTATCCCAAGTGTGTAGAAAAATACGTAAACGTAGCAAAGCTTTTAGGTGTTAATAACTTTAATGAAATCACTACTATCCGTGCTTTAACAGGCTGGATACACTTTATGAATAAGGAAATGAATATACCCCTTTCAATTTCCCAGTGTGGAATTGATAAGCATGAGTATATGAATGCCGTAGAGGAAATGGCGGAGAAGGCATTAAAGGATGCCTGCACGCAGACCAACCCCCGTGTTCCCTCAAAGGCAGACGTGTGCTTAATATTGGAGCACTTATACGATTAAAAAGGAGCAGAATGCTCCTTTTTTATAATACTAAGGTACAGATATAGACAAACAGGGAATTATTATGATATAATTGTGTTATATAAAAAGGCTGATTGGGGAGGAGAGTTATGAAAAAGCAGTTCAGAGTTGCCATTACGGTATTATTGGTATGCGTAACAGGAATATTCACAGGAGTGACGGCATCTGCCAGTGTCGATAAATCCGATGTTATTGTAAGCTTGCAAATTAATGACCCGACAATGGAGGTCAATGGTGTTGCGGTGGAGATAGACGAGGGCAATGGAACAAAACCCATTGTGTCAGACGGAAGGACTTTAGTACCAATAAGAGCAATTATCGAAGCTTTTGGTGGTGTGGTTGAATGGGAAGGTTCAACGAGAACAGTTGGGCTTTCTATGGAGGATGATGTTATAAAGCTCGTTATTGACAGTAATATAGCATATCTTAACGGT
>JAZNVD010000267.1:0-3439 GCA_045592645.1 Candidatus Ornithomonoglobus sp.
CTTGATAATGTGTATACGATGACAACTACGGGAAGCACTACTTCAATTGTTGAACAGTTTAAGAGTAAAAATGTCAAAAAAATATTTTTGACATTTGGTGAAAATGAATTAGCTAACGGAAATTCTGCAGAATTTAAAATCAAGTATCGAGACCTTATAAGCAAAATAAGAGAATATCAGCCCAATGTTACAATTTATCTTATATCAATTCCGCCCATTACGGCGGAAGCGTCTGACAAAAATATAAATGGCATCACAATGTCAAGGATTTTATCATATAACAGACAGATAAAAACTCTTGCAGTTGAAGAAGATTTGTATTTTGTTGATTCGGTTGACGCTTTGGGCGACAACAAGGGATTTCTTCCTGCAGGTGTATCTGTTGACGGTGTAAACCTGAACAAACCTGCAGTTATAGATTTACTATATTATATAGCTAAAGAATCCTACATACCCACTCGTCAGGATATTGAAAAGGATGATGAGTACATTGAGGAAGAAGAAACAGAGGACGGAACATTAACTGAAGCAGAGGATGAAGAAAAAGCAACTGAAAAACCTTCAGCAACAAAAGAGCCTGACGGTAATGAAGTAAACGTTCTTAAAGATTCTGTTATCAAGCAGAATGAGGGGTGATAGTCAAATGAAACGATATATAATTTTTGTATTAATTATCACTATGTTTGTTATCACAGGCTGTGGAAAAAAAGAGGATATAGTTAACGCTGAGCTTGCCGGGGTTTTTGCCGGCAGTGAACTATTTGAGGAGAAACTTGAAGAGATAAACGCTTCTACGGCAGAAATACGATATGGACTGAATAAGAATGACTATAGTGAACTGACATCATTTGTGGGAACAAAATCCAGCTGTGATGAGTTTATTATAATTAAAACATCCAATGTTGAAAAGGTTATGTCTTTAATAGATAAATATCTGGACGAAAAAGTAGAAATATATGATACATACAGACCGGATGAGGTTTATAAGCTGACAAAGCCTTTTATGGCAGAATTCAATGGAACAGTTGTGGTTGTAATATGTTATGATACTGATGCAGCAGAAAAAGCATATAAAGCATATCTTAAGAGCTGAATTTATAACGGCGTACAAGAGTACGCCGTTATTTTTGAAAAAGGAGAGAAGTATATGAGAGTTATTTACTGTAAGAAGTGCAATCATTTTTCGTATCAAAGTGCAATCAGCAACTATTGTAAGGAGTGTAAAAGCCCTGTAATTCCTGTGGATATTTCACCTGAGGAGTTTTTTAATCTGCCAATTAATGAAAGATACAGACTTGCCTACAAACTCACCAAAGAGGAAGAAAAATAAAGATAGAAAAAGTTGGGTAAATATCGAAAAAAGTATTTACTAATCGGGGTAAATATGATATAATATCAATAATTTTGATTATTTAGAAATTAATTAAAAATCAGAAAGGAATGATATATAAAATGGGTATGACAATGACTCAGAAAATCCTTGCAAAAGCTGCAGGGTTGGATTCCGTTAAAGCGGGCGATTTAATTATGGCGAATTTGAATCTGGTACTTGGTAATGATATTACAGCACCTGTTGCTATTCGTGAGTTTGATAAATTAGGAGTAGACGATGTATTTGATAAATCAAAGGTAGCACTTGTGCCTGACCATTTTACTCCTAACAAGGATATTAAATCGGCTGAACAGGCAAAGGTTGTAAGAACATTTGCCAACGAATTTAAAATTGAAAATTATTTTGAAGTCGGTGAGGTTGGTATTGAACACGCACTGCTTCCCGAGAAGGGACTTGTAGTCGCAGGTGATGTAGTAATAGGTGCTGACTCGCATACTTGTACATATGGCGCTTTGGGTGCTTTCTCAACAGGTGTTGGTTCAACTGATATGGCAGCAGGTATGGCAACAGGTAAGGCTTGGTTTAAAGTTCCCGAGGCTATTAAATTTAACCTCACAGGTAAGCTTAATCCTTATACAAGCGGTAAGGATCTTATTCTTCATATCATTGGTATGATTGGCGTTGACGGTGCGTTGTACAAGTCAATGGAGTCCACAGGTGAGGGTATGCATACTCTTTCAATGGACGAGCGTTTTACTATTGCAAATATGGCAATTGAAGCAGGTGCCAAGAACGGTGTGTTTGAGATTGATGACCTTACACGAGAGTATATGAGAGAACATTCAACCCGTGAGTTTATAGAGTTTACTGCAGACAGTGATGCAGAGTATAGTGAGGTTATAAATATCGATTTATCAGAAGTTCCTCACACAGTTGCATTTCCGCATCTGCCTGAAAATGCAAGAACACCCGAAAACTGGGGGGATGTTGCAATTGACCAGGTAGTAATTGGCTCGTGTACAAACGGCAGACTTACTGACCTTCAGCGCGCAGCCGAAATACTTAAGGGTAAGAAAGTTAAGAAGGGTATAAGAGTTATAGTATTCCCTGCAACACAGAAAATTTATCTTGAAGCATTGAAGGATGGCACGTTATCAACTCTTGTTGAGGCAGGTTGTGTTATTTCAGCTCCCACGTGCGGACCTTGTCTTGGCGGTCATATGGGAATTCTTGCTGCAGGTGAGAGGTGTGTCTCAACAACAAACCGTAACTTTTTAGGACGTATGGGTCATGTAGAGAGTGAGGTTTATCTTGCAAGCCCCGAGGTTGCGGCGGCATCTGCAATCACAGGTAAAATTTCAGCACCCGAGGAGGTAATGTAATATGAATGCAAAAGGTACAGTTATAAAATACGGTGATAACATAGATACAGATGTTATAATACCTGCAAGATATTTGAATACATCATTGCCTGAAGAGTTGGCAAAGCATTGTATGGAAGATATTGATACAGAGTTTGTTAATAAGGTGAAGCCCGGTGACATTATGGTTGGCGGTGCCAATTTTGGTTGTGGTTCATCGCGTGAACACGCACCCATTGCAATTAAAGCAAGCGGAATTTCTTGCGTTATTGCAGAGAGCTTTGCAAGAATTTTCTTTAGAAATTCACTTAACATCGGTTTACCTATTCTTGAGTGTCCCGAGGCTGCAAAAGCTATAAATAACGGAGATACTGTATCGGTTAATTTTGATACAGGTGTTATTACAAATGAGAGTAACGGTAACACTTATCAGGCAACGGCATTTCCGCAGTTTATGCAGGAGCTTATAAATGCGGGCGGACTTGTTAAGTACATTGAGTCAGGAAAAATGTAAGGTTAAGGAGATAAGACAGATGAGTGAATTTAATATAGCATTGATTAAGGGCGACGGAATAGGTCCTGAAATTGTTAATGGTGCAGTCACAGTTCTTGATGCAGTAGCAAAGAAATACAATCATACATTTAATTATACAGATGTACTTATGGGTGGTTGTGCAATTGATGCTACAGGTGTTCCGCTTCCCCAGGAGACAATTGACATCTGTAAAGCATCAGACAGCGTTTT
>JAZNVD010000268.1:0-9001 GCA_045592645.1 Candidatus Ornithomonoglobus sp.
ATCAGAGAAAATAAGTTCCAGATTAATTGTTTCAATGTCACGTACGGGATCAACAGAACCGTCGACGTGAGTGATGTTTGTATCCTCAAAGCAGCGTACCACGTGAACAATTGCATCACATTCACGGATAGATGCCAGGAACTTGTTTCCAAGCCCCTCGCCCTTTGATGCACCTTTAACAAGACCTGCAATATCTACAAATTCAATATATGCACGAGTTACCTTTTTAGGATTATACATTTTCGCAAGTGCATCAATTCTCTCATCAGGCACATCTACAATTCCCACATTGGGTTCAATTGTACAGAAGGGATAGTTTGCACTCTCCGCCCCTGCCTGTGTTATGGCGTTAAACAATGTTGACTTACCAACATTTGGTAATCCTACTATTCCTAATTTCATCTGATGTCTTTTTCCTTTCAGTTAAACTTATCGGGTTTATTGGGCTTTTTCCCAAACTCATACAAAATAGCCTTACAAATTCGTCTTGACGCTTCACCGTCGCCGTAGGGGTTAGCTGCCTGGGCCATTTTATTGTATGCGTCGGGGCTGTCGAGCAATTCCTTTGCAAGACTTATAATTACTTCCTTGTCAACGCCTGCAATCTTGACAGTTCCTGCTGCAACTGCCTCTGGACGCTCGGTTTCACGTCTTAATACCAACACGGGCTTTGCAAGTGCAGGGGCCTCCTCCTGAATACCGCCCGAATCGGTCATTACCATAAAGCTTCTTGCAATTGCATTATGGAGCTCCATAACATCAAGGGGATCAATAAGATGTACTCTCTCCTTTTCACCTAATATCCCCCATACAGTTTCACGAACTGCAGGATTTAAGTGAACAGGATATACCACCTCTACATCCTTGTATTCATCCACGATTTCTGCTATTGCAGTACAAATATCCTCAAGGGGTTTACCAAGATTTTCACGGCGGTGTGCCGTAACAATGATAACCCTCTTATTATCAAAATCAAGGCTCTTAAGACATTCATCGGAAAATTCGTAATTTTCCTTAACTGTTGTCTTTAAAGCATCAATTACAGTATTACCTGTTATATATATTTTCTCACCGTCAACATTCTCTTTAATAAGATTGTCAAAGTTCTTCTGTGTAGGTGAAAAATGCAGGTTGGCAATTCTACCCGTAAGCTGACGGTTCATCTCCTCGGGGAAAGGACTGTAAATATCATAAGTTCTCAATCCCGCCTCAACGTGACCCACCTTTATCTGCTCATAAAACGCACCAAGAGCTGCAACAAAGCTTGTTGATGTATCACCGTGAACCAGCACAATATCGGGACGCTCCTTCTTGAGAACTTCCTCCATACCCATAAGCACACGGGTTGTTATACCTGCGAGAGTCTGGCGTGTTTTCATAATGTCCAGGTCATAGTCAGGCTTAACACCAAAAGCATCAAGTACCTGGTCAAGCATTTCCCTGTGCTGTGCGGTAACACATACAATGGGAGTAATCTCTTCATATTTTTTAAGTTCAAGAACAAGGGGGCACATTTTAATTGCTTCAGGTCTTGTTCCAAAAACTGTCATAACCTTAATCTTATCCATATTATTCCTCGTCTTCCGTTGTTTCTTTATCTGTATCCACCTTGTGAACAAAACTGTTTTTGCCCAGCATTGTGGCAATAAGCAAAAAAATCAATACACAAATCAACAGTAACATTGCTCGCAGAAATCTCTGTTCCGCCAGAAGGATTGATGTAATACCAAGAACCCCGCTGATTGCGTAAAGAATGAACACTGTCTGCTTCTGCGAGAAGCCCATATCATATAGTCTGTGATGTAAATGACCACGATCGGCACTCATTGGGTTTTTACCTGTCAGCACACGGCGAAGCATTGCAAACAATGCATCAAATAACGGCAGTCCAAGCATAATAAGCGGTACTGCAAAAGATATAACCGCATAACTCTTAAACATTCCCTGCACTGACAAAACTGACAGCATATAACCCAGAAACATCGAGCCCGTATCACCCATAAATATCTTTGCAGGGTTAAAGTTAAAGGGTAAAAATCCGAAGCACGAACCCATAATAGCAATTCCCATAAGGGCTATTTCATACTCGTGATATGTTATTGCTATAAATACCATTGACATTGACATAATAGCAGAAACTCCTGCTGCAAGTCCGTCAAGTCCGTCAATAAAATTAACGGCGTTTGTCATAAACACTATCCATAGCACAGTCACAGTTGCACTAAGCCACATAGGCAATACAACAAATGGCTCTTCGCTGAATACGTTGGGGTTTGAAAATACTGATATTCTTATATCCCCATAGAAAACAACCACAAGTGCGGCTATAATCTGAACTACGAACTTCAGCTTTGCATCAAGTGCTTTACAGTCGTTTATAACACCTAATATACACAGAATGGCAGCACCAATAAGAATTGAAATAAACTCCTTTGAAAAATCACCGCCAAAGCACAACACCGCCACTATAAAACCAAAAACAATAGCCAGTCCGCCAATTCTCGGTGTAGGACGTTTATGCACCCGACGTTTGTCTTTAGGCACGTCTACTGCACCAATTTTATAGGCAAGTCTGCGAACAAGGGGTGTTGTCGCAAAAGTAAATATAAATGATATTATAAATGCAAATATCATACCTGCGTAGTTCATTACATAACCTCCAAACGATTAGCCTACTATGAAACCAACCTTTTTGTAAACCTTCTTAAGTGTTCTCTGTGCAATTCTTGATGATGTTTCCGCACCATTTTTGCATACATCCTCAAGATATGCCTTATCCTTGATTATTCTGTCATACTCCTCACGGATTGGTCTTATACCCTCAACAACGGCATCTGCTACCGCACCCTTAAATGTACCGTAGCCCTGACCTTCAAAACTTTTAGCAACTGCCTCGGGGGTTGAATTTGTCATAACTGCCATAATGTTAAGCAAGTTATTGATGCCTGCCTTTGTTTCATCATCGGGGCGGTATTCAATAACACCCTCACTGTCAGTTACGGCACTCTTGATTTTCTTTGAAATCACATTAAAATCATCCATCATTGAGATATATCCCTTGGGGTTGGGGTCTGACTTTGACATCTTCTTTGTAGGCTCCTGAAGACTGTTGATTTTTGCGCCTGACTTAACAAGCAAGCCCTCGGGAATCTTGAAAACATCTCCGTACAAAGAATTAAATCTGTGAGCAATATCACGGCAAATCTCAATATGCTGAAGCTGGTCCTTACCAACGGGAACAATCTCTGTCTGGTACAGCAATATATCCGATGCCATAAGCACAGGATATGTAAACAAACCTGCATTTATATTATCTGCGTGACGTGTGCTCTTATCCTTAAACTGTGTCATTCTCTGCAATTCACCCATATATGTGTAACAGTTAAGCACCCACGCAAGCTCGGCGTGTGCACTGTTATGTGACTGGATGAACAACGTACATTTTTCAGGGTCGATTCCGCAGGCAATATACAAAGCTAAAAGCTCCATTGTACGTTTTCTCAACTCTGCAGGTGTCTGACGGACAGTTATTGTATGCATATCCATCATTGCAAATATGCAGTCATAGTCATCCTGCAAATCTACCCAGTTTTTTATAGCACCAAGGTAGTTGCCAAGTGTAAGATTACCCGAAGGCTGTACGCCAGAAAATATTCTTTTCTTTGGCTCCTGTGTTATTATCTTTTCTTCCATACTAATCTCCTATTTAAAGCAATTCTGTCAATACCTCGCCAAGTCTCTTAACGCCCTCTCTTATCTGCTCCTTTGAAGCGGACGAGAAGTTCAGTCTGAACTTGTTAGACGGTAAATTCTGGTCAATGGCAAAATTTGTACCCGGCACAATTGCCACCTTCTTTTCAAGACATCTGTTAACAATCTGCTCTACACTCTCAATACCATTGCACTCACACCAAAGGAATATTCCGCCGTCAGGCACTGTCCATGTAACCTTACCCTCGGGGAAAAACTCCTCCATAGCGTCAAGCATTGTCTGGCATTTTTCTTTGTAAAGTTTTCGGTTCTTCTCAATATACTTGTCTATGTCATACTTCTTCATAAACTGTACACACATCATCTGTGTAAGCATAGGAGTATGTACGTCATTTACCTGCTTGAGCATTTCCACCTTTTCCAGCAACTCGGGTGCACCGATTACATATCCCAGACGCATACCAGGTGAAAGAATTTTTGAGAATGAGCCACAGTATATAACTCTGTCCTCCGTGTCAAGTGACTTTAATGTGGGTAACTCTTCACCGTTAAATCTTAAATCACCATAGGGGTTATCCTCAAGGACAAGCACATTATATTCATTGGCAAGCTCAAGCAATCTCTTTCTCTTTTCCACACTCATTGTCGTACCTGTAGGATTCTGGAAAGTGGGAATTGTATAAATAAGCTTTGCATCAGGATTAGCCTTAAGAGCTTCACAAAGCTTTTCCATATCCATACCGTCCGCCTCAACATCTACGCCAACAAGCTCACATTCGTAAGTGCGGAAGGCATTAAGGCTGCCGATAAAGCTGGGGTTTTCAACTATAATCTTGTCACCCTTATTTATAATAGCCTTTGCAGTAAGGTCAATACCCTGATTGGCACCCGTTGTAATAAGCACCGCATCCGTATCCTTGTATGCCCCCACCTTTTGAGCACGGGCAATAGCACACTCCTTCATTTTCGGATGACCGTCTGTTGTGCCGTATTGCAGTGCCGCAGTAGGGTTTGTCATAAGAATCTTTCCTGCAATCTTTGACAACTCATCTGACGGAAAAAGCTCTGCTGCAGGATTTCCTCCTGCAAGAGATATAATTTCAGGGTCTGCCATTCTTTTAAACATTTCACGAATGGCAGAACCTTTCATAGGCTTTACTCTGTCTGCAAAAAACTCGCTGTAATCTATCATTGTAAAAACTACTCCTTATTTGTTCATTTTACTCCATGAATCCTTAAGGCCCACTGTTCTGTTAAACACAAGCTTATCCTCCGTTGAATCCTTATCAACACAGAAATAACCCTGACGCATAAACTGGAACTTGTCCCCTACCTTGGCATCCTTCAGACCGCTTTCAATCTTGGCATTTGGCATAACAACCATACTGTCGGGGTTAATGTTCTCGACAAAGCTTTCAACGCCTGTCTCATCTGAAGGATTTGACACGGTAAACAGTCTGTCATACAGACGTACCTCTGCATCAACAGCGTGATGAGCACTTACAAAATGAATTGTGCCCTTTACCTTACGCTTATCCTCTGTATCGCCGCCCTTTGAGTCAGGAGCATAATCACAGTGAACAACTGTAACATTACCGTCGGCATCCTTTTCACAGCCTGTTGCAGTAACATAATATGCACCCTTAAGGCGGATTTCACGACCGGGTACCATTCTCTTGTACTTATTGGGTGCCTCTTCCATAAAATCATCACGTTCAATGTAAAGATACTTTGAAAACTCAACCTTACGTGTGCCCATTGACGGGTCCTCGGGGTTAACTTCAACCTCGAACTCCTCAACCAGGTCCTCAGGATAATTATCCACCACAAGCTTAATGGGGTCAAGTACCGCCATTGCACGGGGTGCACGCTTGTTCAGGTCTTCTCTTATACATGCCTCAAGCATTGCAAAATCAATAACACTGTTTGCCTTTGCAACGCCGATTCTCTCGCAGAAATCACGAATTGCCTCAGGTGTATAACCACGGCGACGCATACCACACAGGGTTGACATTCTCGGGTCATCCCATCCGCTTACAAGACCTTCTGTAACAAGCTTTAAACATCTTCTCTTTGACGTTAAGGTATAGTTAAGATTCATTCTTGCAAACTCAATCTGACGTGAGGGCGCTTCATAGCCAACCTCCTGCAATACCCAGTCATAAAGGGGACGGTGGTCCTCAAACTCAAGCGAACATAATGAGTGAGTTACACCCTCAACCGTATCGGAAATGGGGTGTGCAAAATCGTACATTGGATATACACACCAGGTATCACCTGTACGGTGATGATGTGCACGTAAAATTCTGTAGATTACAGGGTCACGCATATTAAGATTTGGTGACGCCATATCAATCTTTGCACGAAGTACCTTTGAACCGTCAGGGAACTCACCGTTTGTCATTCTCTCAAACAAGTCAAGGTTCTCCTCGATTGAACGGTCACGGTAGGGACTGTTTTTACCCGGCTCTGTAAACGAACCACGGTATGCAGCTATCTCCTCTGCACTTAAATCACACACAAATGCCTTACCCTTCTTAATAAGTGTAATTGCAGCCTCGTGAATCTGGGGGAAATAGTCTGATGCATAGAACACATTTTTCCACTCAAAGCCAAGCCACTTAATATCCTCCATAATAGAGTCAACGTACTCAACGTCCTCTTTTGTGGGGTTTGTATCGTCAAGGCGAAGGTTACACTCGCCGTTGTACTGCTCACTCATACCAAAGTCAATGCAAATAGCCTTTGCGTGACCGATATGCAGGTAGCCGTTAGGCTCCGGTGGGAAACGTGTCTGCACGTGGTCGTAATTTCCCAACTCCAGGTCTTTATCTATTGCTTCCTGTATAAAATTTCTTGAATAAACTTCTTCCATCTGTCTTTTCTCCGTTACTTATATTTTGTCGATAGCTTTTGCAATTCTTTCTCTTACTTTATCTTCACCCATTGTCTGCATAATTGAGTAAAGGTCGGGAGTGTTAAGTCTGCCTGTTACTGCGACTCTTATAACACCCGCCACATCACCTGCGTGACCCTTAAAGCTGTCAGGGTCTGCCTTATAATCCTTGGGTGACCTTGCAAAACCAAGGCTCTGTGCAAGTCCCTGCACTGTGGGGAACCACTCCTCTGACGGTGCTGCGTGATTATACATATCAAGATACTTTGTAAGTATCTCTTTTTTATCCTCTGCTGTTACATTCTCTGCCCAACCAAGATTACCGTCAAATAAATCATCGTACATATATGAGATGTAGTCCTTAACCTCCGACCACTTACCAATATCCTTTCTGGGCTTTTTGTTGCCGCGTTCAATTGAGAATATTGCTCTGGCATAATCTGTGTCAGCCATAATAAGTGAATGAAGTTCCTTGTCGTACTGCTCTGACCACTCTGCAACTGCATTGAAAACAGTGTCTGTGTCAAGAGTTGAGATATATGTCTTTGAAATGTCGTGTAGCTTTACCATATCGAACAAGGCACCTGCCTTACTCATCTTAGAAAGCATAAATTCAAACCTGTCGGGTGCTTCGTCCTTATTTGCACGACGCCAATCCTCATAGTTTGAGTTGGCAATGGTCATAAGATACTCATTAACCGCACCTGCAGGATAGCCTGCCTCTGCATAGAAGCTTACCGCCGCCTCGGGGTCCTTACGTTTTGAAAGCTTACGCTTTCCGCCCGTCTCCGAATCCTCTTTCATAATAGGTGCAATATGTGCATACTTTGGAGCCTTAAAGCCCAGAACATAGAATAACTGCAAATGAATGGGCACTGATGATAGCCATTCATCACCGCGTGTTACATGAGTTGTATGCATCAGATGATCATCAATAGCGTGAGCAAAGTGATAAGTAGGTGTGCCGTCCTTCTTAAGAAGAACAATATCAAGAATGTTCTCGGGCATTTCTACTTTGCCTTTAACCTCGTCCTTGAACGAAATTCTGCCGTCAACCTTACCGGGTGACTTAAGACGGACAACGTATTCGTCACCACGTTCAATTCTCTCTTTCGCCTCACTGACTGTAATATCACGGTACTTTGCATATTCTCCATAAATACCGGGCAGTGCCTTTATTGCTTCCTGCTCTTCACGAACCTTTGCAATTTCCTCCTCTGTCATAAAACAGGGATATGCAAGTCCACGTTCAACAAGTGACTTAACATACGCATGATAAATATGATTTCTGCGGCTCTGTGTATAGGGGCCGTAATTACCGTGCTCATCTGTTTCGTTCAATGCTCCTTCATCGGGGACAATACCGAAATCCTTAAGACCGTTAACCATACCGATAACACCGTTTTCAACCTCACGTTTTTTGTCGGTATCCTCAATTCTTAAGAAGAACACTCCGTCCTTTCCTGCAGTCTTTGCAGCAATAAACGCAGCAAAAAGGCTGCCAAAATGCAAAAAACCTGTAGGTGACGGTGCAAATCTTGTTACTCTCGCACCCTCGGGCAAATCTCTTTTAGGATACATTGCCTCATAATCATCAGGTGTTTTATCTATTGAGCCAAACAGTAGTTGGGCCATTGTAATTTCACTCATAAGTTTAATTTCCTTCCTCATTTATTTCCACGTATAGCTATTTTATTATATTATACATTATTATACCAAAAATATCAAGTCCAAATCAGTGAAAACACAGATAATTCTTGCATTTTTTTATTCTTGCACAGAGTAAACTCTTTTTTTGAAAATCCTCTTGATTTTTCAAAAAAAGTCTGTTATAATGAATGGTGTTTCGTATATGATGAATAAACCAAATATATGCACCTGTGGCGAAATTGGCATACGCGTATGGTTCAGGTCCATATGGGGTTAAACCCGTGCAGGTTCAAGTCCTGTCAGGTGCACCAAAAAAGAGATGTGATTTTTCACATCTCTTTTATATTTATATTTCCATAATTCCGCAGTACTCATAATATTTATTTCCTGCTACTAAAAATTCCTTGACTTTTTCATGCATTGAAGTGCTTACGGGCAAATCCTTGGGGTCACAGGGCTTGGGAAGATTGAACAGGAAGCTGTAAACACCTGTTCCTCTTGAATCTACGGGGTATGAGAAATATTCACCTGCAAACTTTGTTATATTTGTTTCTCTGCCCATAATTTCTATCATATGCTGATTGCATAACCACGACCAGCAGGCAAATGCCTTGAAATCATATTCAGGATATGCCTTGGGCATAAGCTCTTTCGCAATTTTATATGACTCCATACTGTAATCATAATCAAGAGGCTCTCCTGATGGGATATGTACAGCAACAACCCAGTCACCTTTACGCATAA
>JAZNVD010000269.1:0-4924 GCA_045592645.1 Candidatus Ornithomonoglobus sp.
CTTGAAAAGACACTTGATGGTCTTAATGGTTAAGGAGAAACGATATGCTAAAAGGAAAGACAGCTATTGTAACAGGTTCAGGCAGAGGCATAGGCAAGGCTATTGCTATAAAGCTTGCGACACTGGGTGCAAATGTAGTTATAAATGACATTCCGCAATCACAGGATGCAGAAGCAACCTGTGAGGAAATTAAAGCTTTGGGTGTTGGCTCAATCTGTATTAAGGGTGATGTTCGTAACATTGACGATGTAAAGGCATTGGTTGACGGTACGGTAAAAGAGTTTGGTACAGTTGACATTTTTGTTAATAATGCAGGTGTAACCCGTGACGGACTTATGCTTCGTATGACAGAAGAGGACTGGGACCTTGTAATGGACATAAATCTTAAGGGTGCTTTCAACTGTATCAAGACAGTTGCACGACCTATGATGAAGTCAAGGGGCGGTTCAATTATTAACATTGCATCAGTTGTTGGTGTTATGGGTAATGCAGGTCAGGCGAACTACAGTGCTTCAAAGGCAGGTTTAATTGGTCTTACAAAGACAACTGCAAAGGAATTCTCATCAAGAGGTATCCGTTGTAATGCAGTTGCACCTGGATTTATTCAGTCAGCTATGACAGACCAGCTTTCTGATGATGTTAAAAAACAGTACTTTGATGCAATCCCTCTGGGTAAATTTGGTACTGTTGAGAATATTGCAGACACTGTTGCGTTCTTGGCATCAGATATGTCAGCATATATTACAGGTCAGGTTATCTGTGTTGACGGCGGACTTGTAATGTAAATTTGATATATGATTAGCCCCGATAAGGGTATTACATATATAATGGTTTATGAACAGTGAAAGGAGGTGCACAAAAAATGGAGGAATTTGAGAGAGTAAAGGCAGTCATCGTTGATCAGCTTGGTGTTGATGAGGATACAGTAACAGCTGAGGCATCATTTGTTGACGATCTTGGCGCTGATTCATTGGATATCGTTGAGCTTATCATGGGTCTTGAAACAGAGTTTGACCTTGAGATCCCCGACGAGGAGGCTGAAAAGATTCGTACAGTAGGTGACGCTGTAAATTATATTAAGGAGAATGCGTAAGCATTGACCGTACGTAAGAGGAATTCTGCGTGAATTCCTCTTACTTAAATTCAGATATAATCAACTTTATGATTTATATATAAGGAGAAAACTATGAAGAGAGTTGTAGTAACAGGTATTGGTGCAGTTACTCCTATAGGAAACGATGCCAGAACCTTTTGGAAAAATATTAAAGCCGGTGTTAACGGCGTTGATTACGTTACAGCTTTTGACGTAAGTGAAATGAAAACAAAGATTGCGGGTGAGATTAAAAATCTTGACGTTTTAGAGTATATTGAAAAGAAAGACGCCCGTAAAATGGACAGATTTACTCAATTTGCGTTAATTGCCGCATCAGAAGCGGTTGCAGATTCGGGTCTTGATATGGAAAAGGAAGATCCGTGGAGAATTGGATGTATTACAGGTTCAGGAATCGGCGGTATTCTTACATTTGAGGAGCAGAACAGAAATTACATCGAAAAAGGACCGGGCAGAGTCAGTCCTTTCTTTATTCCAATGATGATTGGAAATATTGCACCATGTCAGATTGCAATCAAATTTAATGCAAAAGGTGTAAATGAGAATGTTGTTACAGCTTGTGCTTCTGCATCAAATGCGTTAGGTACTGCTTTCAGACATATTCAGTACGGAGATTGTGACGCAATTATTGCAGGCGGTTGTGAGGCGACTGTATCACCGACTGCATTTGCCGGCTTCTGTAATATGAAGGCTATGTCAACTAATAATGACGATCCAAAACACGCATCAAAGCCTTTTGATTTAAATCGTGACGGTTTTGTATTGAGTGAAGGCGCGGCATTTCTTATCCTTGAGGAGCTTGAGCACGCAAAGGCAAGAGGAGCAAATATTATATGTGAAATGGTTGGCTACGGTGCAACGGATGACGCATATCATATTACAAGTCCCATTCCCGGTGGCGAAGGCGGTGCAAAGGCAATGGAGCTTGCAATTAAGGATGCAGGTGCAAAACCTGAAGATATTGATTATATCAATACTCACGGTACTTCAACATATTATAATGACTTGTTTGAAACACAGGCAATTAAAAAGGTATTTGGTGATTACGCATATAATGTGCCTGTAAGTTCAACAAAGTCAATGACGGGACATATGTTAGGTGCTGCAGGTGCAGTAGAGGCTGCAATATGTGCATACTCTATCCGTGACGGATATATTCCTGCTACAATTAACTATGAAACACCTGACCCTGAGTGCGACCTTGACATTGTACCCAACGAGGGCCGTAATGCAGATATTACTTATGCTATGTCAAACTCTCTTGGTTTTGGTGGACATAACGCAACATTAGTGTTTAAAAAATACACAGATTAACATTGTTATAAGGGGCTGAAACGTCAGCCCCTTGTATGGCATAACGAGAAAACATAGAAAGGCTGTGAATTCAGTGAAAGAAATCGAAAAGAAAATCGGTTATGAATTTTCTGACAAAGAGCTTCTGAAAACTGCATTATCTCATAGTTCCTATGCCAATGAAAACCATACACGCAACAACGAACGCCTTGAGTTTTTAGGTGATTCGGTGTTAAGTATTATTGTTAGTGATTATATATTTAAAAAAATGGAAAATGTGAATGAGGGAGATTTGTCAAAATTCAGGGCAACCCTTGTTTGTGAACAGTCACTTGCAGAGATTGCGAAAAAAATAAACTTAAGCGAATTGGTTTTCCTGGGCAGAGGTGAAGAAAAGATGGGTGGTCGCCGCCGTCCGTCAATTATTTCTGATGCCTTTGAAGCAGTGTTGGGTGCCATTTATCTTGATGGTGGAATGGACACTGCCCGAAAATGGCTTTTGGGTTTAATTGAAGAACGCATATTGGAAACTCTTACAGGTAAGCTTTACAGAGATTATAAAACTACACTACAGGAAATAGTTCAGCGTGACGGGAAAAGCTCTGTAACCTATAAGACTTTAAGTGAAAACGGTATGGAACACAATAAATCCTTTGAGGTTCAGGTTTTTGTAAACGGTGAGCCTAAATGCAAAGCTTTTGGTCATAGTAAAAAAGAGGCAGAGCAGGCAGCTGCTAAAGCCACTATTGAGAAATACTATAATGCGTAAATATAATATACCGGTTTTTGTCCCGCATAAGGGTTGTCCTTTTGATTGCGTATTTTGTAATCAGAACAGAATAACGGGTAGCATAAGGGAAATTACCCCTGATGATGTGACAGAAACTATAGAAGAATATTTAAAGACGTTGCCGCAGTCAGGCAGTGATATTGAGGTTGCTTTTTTTGGCGGTAGTTTTACGGGAATCCCAATTGACGAGCAAAGTGCATTGATGTCAAGAGTGACACCGTATATTGAGAAAGGCATAATAAACGGCATAAGGCTGTCTACACGCCCTGATTATATAAACCGCGACATACTTGATAATTTAAAAAAACACGGCGTTACAACAATCGAATTGGGCGTTCAGTCTATGGTGGACAATGTTTTAAAATGTGCAAACCGCGGACACAGTGCAGAGCAGGTAAGACAAGCTGTGGCACTTATACGTGAATGTGATTTCACACTTGGTCTGCAGATGATGACGGGATTGCCGGGAGACACACCGGAGTTATCGGTTGAAACAGCAAAAGAGATTATTAAACTAAAGCCTGATATGGTAAGAATTTATCCCACATTAACAATAAAGGATACATTTCTTGAAAAAATGTACCGTGACGGAAAATATACTCCCGAAACATTGGATAATGCAGTGAAATTATCAAAGGAACTGTTGTTGATGTTTGAGGATGCAGGTATAAGAGTAATACGTGTTGGTTTACAGCCGACAGATGAGATTGACGCCGATGCAGCAGTTGTTGCAGGACCCCTTCACAGTTCATTCCGTGAGCTTGTGGAAAGCAGTATATATTTTGATATAATATCTGCCGTTATTAAAGAGGGCAGGGGGATTATATATGTAAATCCTGCAGAGATTTCAAAGGCAACAGGAAATAAAAAAGACAATATTAATAAATTTAAAGAACAATATAATGCAGACATCACAATAAAGGGTGATGCTAATTTGAAAAAAAGAGAGGTGAGATACGAATGCTGTTAAAAAGACTTGAGTTACAGGGCTTTAAATCATTTGCTGATAAAACAGTTCTTGACTTTACAGACGGTGCAACTGCGGTAGTTGGACCTAACGGTAGCGGTAAGAGTAATATTTCTGATGCTATACGATGGGTTATTGGTGAAACCAGCGCAAAAAGCTTGCGTGGTGCCAATATGCAGGACGTTATTTTCACAGGTACAGCTACAAGAAAGGGACTTAACTATGCTGAAGTTAGTCTTATTCTTGATAACTCCAATAAAGATTTTAGTGTAGATTATGAGGAGATAAAGGTTACAAGACGTTTGTTCAGAAGTGGCGAAAGTGTTTATAAGATAAATGATGTTGCATGCCGTCTGAAGGACGTACACGAACTGTTTATGGATACAGGTCTTGGACGCGACGGTTATTCAATCATAGGTCAGGGTAATGTATCGCAGATTTTATCAACAAAGGCAGAGGACAGAAGAAGTCTGTTTGAGGAAGCGGCAGGCGTTTCAAAGTATAAATACAAGAAAGAAGATGCCTTAAGACGTCTTGTTAAGGTTGATGAAAATCTTGTACGTATCAGTGATATTTCAACAGAGCTTGAAGGACAATTAGGACCTTTGGAAAGACAGTCAGAGAAAGCAAGAAAATATCTTGGCCTATATGGCGATATGAAAAAGCTAGACATTAGCCTTAGCGTTATTGCTCTTGACAAGAACAAGGCAGAAAGCGAGAAGAATGACGAGCTTTATAACAGTGTTGAGCAACAGTTGGCAGA
>JAZNVD010000270.1:0-3015 GCA_045592645.1 Candidatus Ornithomonoglobus sp.
CCTGACTTAAAGCCCGTCTCGTGCATACCGCCGTCAACTGTGTGGATGTTATTGGCAAAGCTGTAAATTACCTCTGAATATGAGGTGGTATACTGCAGGGCAACCTCAACCTCCATATCGTCTGCCTTCTTCGCCTCAAAGTAAACTATCTCGTCATGGATGGGGTCTTTACTGTCATTAAGGTATGTGATAAACTCCTTAATACCGCCCTCGGCGTACAAGTCCTCAACCCTCGGTTCTTCGCCACGGTTATCCGTAAAGATAATACGTACACCCTTATTTAAGAAAGCCTGCTCACGAAGTCTCTTTAACAGTACCTCATAGTCATAATCAAGTGTCTCAAAAATTTCGTCATCTGCAAGGAAGGTTATCTTTGTGCCAGTCTTTTCAGTGTCACCGATAATCTTAAGCTCGCAGGTCGGCTTACCTCTTTCATAGCTCTGGTAATACACGTGTTCACCCGTTGATACCTCAACCTCAAGTCTTTCCGACAGTGCGTTAACAACTGATGAACCAACGCCGTGCAAACCGCCTGATACCTTGTATCCGCCGCCGCCGAACTTACCGCCTGCATGCAGAATTGTAAGTACAACCTGAACTGTGGGTATACCCTCTGTGGGGTGAATACCAACGGGGATACCACGGCCGTTATCCTCAACAGTTACGGTCTTGTCAGGGTTAATTGTTACCTTGATGCAGTCACAGTAGCCTGCAAGAGCCTCGTCAATTGAGTTATCTACAATCTCGTAAACAAGGTGATGCAAACCTGCAATTGAAACAGAGCCGATATACATACCGGGACGCTTTCTTACCGCTTCAAGTCCCTCCAGGACCTGTATTTGGTTTTCGTCATACTTTACTTCTAATTCAGTATTCTCACTCATTTTTATATATTCCTTTCAATTTATACTATGTCAGCATATCCGCCGATTTTGCACGGTTTATGAGAAGCTTTGAAGAAAAGGAAGAGAGATACACCTTCACCTTTCCGTTATGCTCCGTTACCACGTATGACTTTGGTAAGTCATCGGCAGAATATATTAACTCACCGTTCTTCTCTGCGTCAGGGAGAAATTTCTTACCCTGACGGGATACGGTGGTATTATCCATATCAAATATACCGATTATGTCCTCTTTCGGTACTACATAATCATTACTTATTCGCAAAAACATTTATTTGTCCCCTCGCACAACCTCACCGTTTTTTATACAGAAAAGCTTTGTAACATCACTTTCATTTTTCACATCCGTATCCGTTGAGGTTAAAAGCACCTGCTTATCCTTTATCCTCTCTGAGAGATACATCCTGCGGCTTACATCAAGCTCACTCATTATATCATCAAGGAGAAGCACAGGATATTCGCCCTTTTTATCGTTTATATACTCCGACTGTGCTATTTTCATACTCAATGCCGCAGTTCTCTGCTGACCCTGGGAAGCAAAAAGCTTTGCATCCCTGCCATTTATGAAAATATCAATGTCGTCACGCTGGGTACCATAGACCGCCGTCCCCTTTTCGATTTCACGGCGCTTCCTGCTCATAAGGAACTTGAAAATTTCCTCCTCCGAGGCTCCGTCAATCTTGATATTGGGTGCGTATAAAAGCTCCAGTTCCTCTTTGGAAATATCGTTTTGTATGGTCTTTGCCCAGTTGTTAACCTCTTTTACAAACTGTGACCTTGCCTCCATAATTTTTACCATTACACGGGAAAGCTCACCGTTCCAGATTTCTAAAGTGGTGTCATCTCCGCCACTTCTTTTTAAAGTTTTAAGAAGACTGTGCTTCTGTTTCATTATCTTGTTATACTCAAGTAACGCCGAAAGGTATGACGGATACAGCTGACTTATGGCACTGTCCATAAATCTGCGTCTGTTTCTCGGCGAGCCTTTTACAAGGCTCAAATCCTCGGGTGAGAACATAACCACATTAAGGTAATTCATAAGCTCGGAAAGCTTACTGATATTGACGTGGTTCATCCTTACCGCCTTGCGACCGTCCTGGGTGATTTGTATTTTACCCGTATAATCACGGTTACTGTCGCAGAACTCAATCTCAAGCCCTGCAAAATCGCAACCAAACCGCACAAGCTCTCTGTCACTGTCGGCACGGTGACTCCTCCCCTGGGAGAAGAGGTACACCGCTTCTAAAATATTTGTCTTGCCCTGGGCATTATCACCGTAAATAATATTGGTACGTGGCGAGAACTCAAGCTCTGCCCGTGTATAGTTACGGAAATCCCGAAGCTTTAATTTTTTAATATACATTTACAATACCGCTATTTCTATGGAATCGTCTTCAAAATCAAGAGTGACAGTGTCCCCTGTTCTTATTTTCTTGCCACGCATGGTACAAACTTCACCGTTGACCGATGCGTAGCCGTTTATTACCATATCCTTTGCCTCTGCTCCTGAATATGCAATACCCGCAAACTTTAAAAGCTGGTCAAGCTTTATAAATTCCGTTGTAATCTGAACTTCTACTCTTTCCATAAAGAGCCTCCTGTTTATTGAATAGTTCTCGTAACCGCCGTTACTCCCTCAATCTGCTTGAATTTCTTTGTAAGCAATGCAAGGTCTGCCGTGTCCTTAATTTCAACACCCACCTGAATTACTGTTTCCCCTGCCTTTGTAACAAAGGCATTAACGGACTTCAGCGGAATTTTAAGGTTTACAAGGACATTGGTAACGTCAAGAAGCATACCGTCGCGGTCCTTACCCGTTATCTGCATATTGGCATCATATGATGCGCTTCTTTCTCTGTCCCAGAAAACCTCGATAAGTCTTGCACGGTCCTCGGGAGTCAGATTTACAGGCTTTACATTGGCACAGTCGGCACGGTGTACACTGATACCTCTGCCCTTTGTAATAAAACCAACAATATCGTCGCCTAAAACGGGGTTACAACAATGTGAAAGTCGAATAAGACAGTTATCTATCCCCTTTACAATAACACCGTTTGACGAACGGATTTTCTTTTCCCCTGTTGTGTTTTTTTCGTTTACTTTTTCAATAAGG
>JAZNVD010000271.1:0-5561 GCA_045592645.1 Candidatus Ornithomonoglobus sp.
AAACACTATTGCAGTTATATTCGCCCTATGGCGAGTGATATTGCTTTGCAGTTATATTCACTATATGAGTGATATTGCCTTCGGCAGTTTTATGAGGCGGATATAATATCACTAAAACCGCAGGTTTTAATATCACTTTCACTTTGTGAAAATATCACTCTGTACATAGTGGAGAATATCACTCAAAAACACTGCTACTACTTGGCAAATGCGAAAGTTTATGATATAATAAAGGAGATAAATAGAATGAACAAAGAAAAATTTAGTAAAAACTACAAGGAGAATTAATATGCAATATGATAACAATTTTTACGATGAAAGAGATTTGGTTGAACATCTTAATAGGGGTTGCGAAGTTGAATTCCTGTATGAAGGCAAACAATACTCCATAACTCACATAAACAAGGGCGTAATTATTGGTGAATTTTATAACGAAGAAAGTGAAAGAATATACCCTATCACCTCAGATGTTCTTAATTATAAAATAAATGATACAACAACCCTTAAAGATATAATTGATGATATGAAAATTATTGATAGATCTTTTTAACACACAAAAACGGCGTTTCATATGAAAACGCCGTTTTACTTTGTTCTTAATTAAATTTATGCTTTTCGTACGGCAAAAAGCTTCCATAATTCCGCATTCCGCACTCCGCATTCCGCATTGCACAGACATATCACATATCGCTGAACAAATCGCTATTATAAGCTCCCTCGTCTATCAATTTCTTGAATGACTCAACTACCATAGGTTTGTCTTCCTTGTATGTAACACCAAACCACTTGTCGTTGGTTTCCAATACCTTCATTGTAATCTCACCCTTACGCAGAAGCTCACCTGCATATACGGGTACAAGGTACTCGCCCTTTAAGGGGTTCTCCTTTGCGGTTGTTTCAAAGAATTCCACAAAACCCTTCTTTAATCTCTCAATAAACTTGGGAGTAAAGGCAAACATATTCATTGAAACATATGAGTTGGCGTCAACTGCCTCATCGCCAACCTTTGCACCTGTTTCTGTCTTTTCGATGTTTGAGGTTTCAACAATGTCAGTTAAATAACCCTTGTCGTCAGTCTTGCAGATACCGCGTGTAACACCGCCGTTTTCCGACAATGTGTTCTTTAGGATAAAGCCTGCCATTGCATAGTCATCGGAGTCGTTTTCTGCATCCTTTAGAAAATCATAAAGTCTGCCAAAAGCCTCTTTGCCGTAGTAGTCATCAGCATTGATAACTGCAAAGGGCTCTTTCACAACATCACGTGTTGCTAAAACTGCCTGACCTGTACCCCAGGGCTTTGTTCTCTCATCGGGAACGGTGTAGCCTTCGGGAATGTCGTTTCTGTCCTGGAAAGCATAAGCAACCTCAACTCCCAGCTTATCGCAAATCTTTTCAATTCTCTCACCGATAACCTCACGGAAATCAGCTTCAATATCCTTACGGATAATAAATACAATCTTATTAAAGCCTGCCTTAATGGCATCGTGGATTGAATAATCCATAATAATCTCACCTGTGGGGCCTACGGGCTCAAGCTGTTTGATACCTCCGCCGAAGCGTGAGCCGATACCTGCTGCCATAATTACCAATGAAACCTTTTTCATTTTATAGTCCTCCATTATTGCTTTTTGCGGTGCAAAAAGCTTCCATAATTCCGCACTCCGCATTTTCTTAATGCAATTGTATCACAATTGCTTTAAGAATTCAAGTCCATTTTACTCATTCCTGACAAAAGCACAGACATTTACGTCCTTATCCTCACCAAGAAGTGCAATATAAAAGCCGTTATCCGTCTTAATTACCTCTCGTGTCAGGGTATCGCCAAGATAGCTCTCCCGCTTATATAAAATGTCAATGGAATTAAACTCAAAATCAGCACTGATGCCGTCTAACATAATCTCCAATGCCTTTACATTGTTCAAATGGCAGTTTGTATCAATATCACGGTTACAAACCTTTACACTTTCACCCTCACCTGTAAATTCAGGGAACTTTGGCTTTTTATAATTAAAGAACTCATCGTTAAAATCGTGGGTGGGATAGGCATTAAGCATTTCCTTTGGAATACGTGCAAGTCTGCCCTCAATTATGTCCATTAAAAACCAGTTGGCAATGGACTTTACCACAACCTCGCCGTCCTGATATAAGACACAGCCACGGTTAGAGGTTACACCGCCCATTTTCTCCACACCCGTCTGTGCAAGAATACTCTTACGGGTATCAACATTCTTTAAAAACTTAACATTAATACCTGACATAAGCCATGCAAGACCTTTGTCGTGGAGGTTATAAATGCCGTAGCCTGCCTCCTCTGAAGCTTTAATGGAAATGTCCTGAACAATGTCTAAAAGTGTTGCCACCTTGATATTGTCAAAATCTTTAAAATCACCATAACGTGTTTCGTATAAAAACTCTGTCATAATTCTTTCCTCCTCATTTTTCTGCGACGGCGGTTAAGATGTCTTTCAAAATTACCGCTGTTTAGAAATTCCGCTAAAACATACTGGTCAAAAACGGGCACAGTACAGGAAAATGCACCCAGCATACTGTCGTAAGCCCTGATCAGCTGTGGCGGTAAAATCATATACCCCATTCGCATTGAAGATGACAGGCTCTTTGAAAAGGTATTCATATAAATAACACTGTCATTACTGTCCATTGAATATAAAGACTCAATGGGCTGACCGGGCGGAAAAAACTCACTTCCCCAGTCATCTTCAATTATATATCCCTTTCCCTTCATCCGTGCAAGGTACTGTGCACGCTTGCCTGCCGTTGCCGTAACACCCGTGGGATAGCTGTTAAAGGGTGTAACGTGTAAAACGTCAAAGTCTTTACTCATAAGCCCGGGTGTTTTAATTCCGTCACTGTCAAGGGGAAGCTTTATAAACTTCACACCCTCACTTTTATATACTGCTTCAATCTGGGAATATGAGGGATTTTCAATGGCATATATTTTATCTCTGCCTAAAACCTTGATTGCCATTTCGTATAACTGCTCCGAGCCCGAGCCGATAATAATATTCCGTGGGTCGGCATACATTCCCCGATACCGCAGAAGGTAATCGGCAATGGCGTTTCTTAAAATCTCACATCCCTTGTTGGGTGATGATAAAAACAGCAAATCACCACGGTCACTCATTACCTTGCGTACCGTTTTAAACCATAGGTCCTTTTCAAAATCAACACCAACAGCTCTTTGAGGCTCGGGTAATTTCCCATATTTCTTTTTCGTTTCAGCCGTCGGAAAGGCTTCAATGTCCGACACAAAATATCCGCTTCTCTCACGGGGCTCAATATAACCCTCGTCTGCAAGAATTGAATAGGCAAGCTGAACGGTTATCACACTTACCCCACGCATATCCGCAAGTACACGCTTTGAGGGGAGCTTGTCCCCCACCTTGTACTCACCCGAGATAATCTTTTCTTTAATGTCACCGTAAATGGACAGATACTTTTTTACTTTCATCTGGTTATATAAAAAACTTCCTTTTTGATTATTTATTTATTATCAGTTATATATTATAATACAAACAACAAAAAAAGTAAAGGGGAAATTTATATGAATTACAAAAGATTACTGACTATTCAGGATATATCGTGCGTAGGACAGTGTTCACTGACAGTTGCACTGCCCATTATCTCCGCCTGCGGAATTGAAACGGCGATTTTACCGTCAGCGGTTTTATCAACTCACACAGCAGGTTTTTCAGGCTACACTTTCCGTGACCTGACAGAGGATATGCCCAAAATCTGCGACCACTGGGTGAAGGAAAATATTAAGTTTAACGGAGTATATACAGGCTATCTTGGCTCAAAGGAGCAGATTGATTATGTAAAGGCAATCTCAAAAGCCACAAAGACAGATGACGCTTTACTTATCGTTGACCCTGCAATGGCAGACAACGGTAACCTTTACCCGGGCTTTGATATGGCGTTTGTTAAGGAAATGGCAACTCTTTGTGCAGAGGCAGATTATGTTCTTCCCAACATCACCGAGGCTACAATGATGTGCGGAATGGAATATAAAACAGAGTATGACCGTACATACATTGACGAGATAATCGAAAAGCTGTGTGCTTTGGGAATTAAAAACATTATCCTTACAGGTATCAGCTACAAGGCAGGCACAACGGGAGTTGTAGTATATGAAAACGGTGAATATCAATACTATGAGCACGAGCTTTTACCCAATTCCTGCCACGGTACGGGAGACATTTATGCAAGTGCCTTTGTTGGAGCAATAACAAGGGGCAAGAGTGCATATGAGAGTGCAAAGATTGCCGCGGACTTCACAATGGAATGTATCAAGGCAACGGCAGAAGAGGATAACCACTGGTACGGTGCCAAGTTTGAAACTGAATTAGGCAAATTAATTGCAATGCTGTAAGAAAAAAAAAGACGGTTCATAATAGGTGTACTCTAAAGGACAGTAAATTCAAAAGGCTGAACGAAATCAATCGTTCAGCCTTTTATCGTAGGGCAAGGGCTTGCTCTTGCCGATTATAAGGTCTTAGGATTATCCTAAATATTTTGGAAGATGTGATATACATTTTCCCTGCTTGTTATAGTACAGGACAAATTATTGATAAAATCCTGCATTTGCAACATGGACAAATTGCCAATCATCACTAAAGTTAATTTCGAAATTATTGCAACCTCTAATATTTAATTCAACTTGAATAGGACGTGATGTTTTTGTAATTGCAGGTGAAGTATATACTGTTTTTCCGTCCGCTTCAATATTTATATAGTTCTTATAATCTTCAGGCATTCCTTCAGGAACATATAATATACATTTAAACTTACTATATTTCATATCTAAAAGGTATTGATATGATGAATTTGAATATCCCCAAAACGCTGTACCATAATTATTTCCATAGTTATCAGTAAGCAAACTGCTTGTACGCATAGAAGTTCCAATATTTGTCATATCTTCTAATTTTACAGTTGGATATTCTAATTTACCGTTCATATCCCCTAAATACACAGTGTAGTTAGGCCCATCCCAATATACTGCTTTACCAAGTGCATTTGCAACAGCTCTTACAGGCAAATAAGTTGTTCCATTATAGATAATCGGTTCTACTTTATTCCCTTGTGCATCTGTAGGATTTAGTTTTTGCCCGTCAACAACAATTTTCACTCCATTTGTAATTACATCGTAAAGTGTTGTTGTGTTTGTGGCAATTACCGTAACCCCTGTTACAGTTGTACCAATTAGTATACCAGCAATTAATCCTTGTAATCTTTTCTTCATTTTATTTTTACCTCCTAAAATCAATCTTAATATTATTATACTCAATTTTTGAGTAAATGTCAATACTCAATTTATGAGTATGATATTCTTTCTTTAGAATATCATATTAGGAGTGTTGATGTTATGGATTATAGAACAAGGATTAAAAATTTAAGAGAAGATAACGATTATACACAATCATATATAGGTACACTATTACAAAAATCCCAACAGGGATATAACCATATTGAAATAGGCAGAGCAGAATTAAAAATGGAAGATTTAGCTATCTTATGTAAATTGTATAATGTTTCTGCAG
>JAZNVD010000272.1:0-6262 GCA_045592645.1 Candidatus Ornithomonoglobus sp.
AGGAAGCTTATCCCTGAAGATATTGTTATGAACTAATCTGCCAAAATGTACATAGAATATAATTTTCCCCGATGCACAAGATATATTCGGAAAGTGAATTTCCGAGTAACGAGAGAAGGAGGAAACTTAAAATGGCAAAGAAGTCAAACAAGGCAGCTCTTGAGCAGTTCAAGATGGAGACAGCCAAGGAAGTAGGCGTAAATCTTAACCAGAACTATAACGGTGACCTGACATCAAAGCAGGCAGGCACAATCGGTGGCAATATGGTTAAGAAGATGGTTGAGGACTACGAGAACAAGATGAAATAAGCTTATTCTCAAATGAAAAGTGCTGATATAACGCAAACGTTATATCAGCACTTTTTTAATATGCATTAATTCTTCCGCCGATATTATTACCGAAGTGGAAATCACCCTGAACCTTTACGCCGTCGGAGAAATAAACGAATGTGTCGGGGTGGTTTTTCATAGTGGTCATAAATTCATTCATATTTTTATCGTGCAGAACCGTAATCACCATACTGTATTGATCACCCGAATACATTCCCTGTGCATTAAGAATGGTAGCACTGTGCTGATATTTGTGAAGAATTTCGGCACGGATTGCATCAGGGTCTTTTGTTATGATTTTAACTTCAATTGCAAATCGTTCTTTTCGCAGAAGCTCTGCCACGGTCCATTCAAATACAAAAATCTGTATAATTGAAAGCAGAACACTTGTTAAGTCTTTATACACAAAGTATGACGACAGAATGATTATGTAACAGATAATACTTATAACTCTTTCAACATTAAGGTTGGGTTTTTTTAAATTTACAAGACTTGCAATAATGTCTGTTCCGCCTGTTGTACAATTTATTTTAAGCATCAGCCCTGTACATAAACCAAGTGCAACACCCGAAAAGATTGAAGCAATTGTACGATAGCCAATTTCTTCGCCTGCCGTAAGCCCTAAAGGAATAAATGTGTAAAAGTTAATTTCCTCCAGAAAAATCACTCCAAAGGCATCAAACAGTGTAAACGCAATTACATAAAAAACGTATCTTTTATTAAGAAATATCCACGCAAGAATTAACAATGGTATATTTATAAATAACTTGAACCAACCCATATTTATGTTTGTAATCTCATATAGAATTGTGCTTATTCCATCTACTCCACTTGGGGAAAAGTTTGAGGGAATAACAAAAACGTGCAGGGACAGCACTGATACAAGCGCAGCACACAACAACATAAATATACATTTTGCTTCATATTTTAAGGTTTGAAATTTTTTCATGGCAGACTCCTTTTTTAATTTATTTTTCATGTAAAATTTATCATAATTATTGACAAAAGTAAAACGCAGATTTATAATGATATTGTGAAAATATTTCACAACAGAAAGGGGTTAGGAATGGATACAAACAAAATAAAAATGTTTCTGCTTACAGAGAAGTATAAAAATTTCTCAAAAACGGCAGAGGCGTTTTCGTATACTCCATCCGCAATTTCACATATTGCAGATTCTCTGGAGGAGGAATTAGGAGTTAAGCTTTTCATCCGCACCCGAAAAGGTGTAGAGCTGACGCAGGCAGGAAAGAAACTGTATGATAAATTTAAAGCCATAGTTGACGCTGAAAAGGAACTGTACAAAAGTGTAGAAGAAGTGAAAAAGGGGCAAAACCAGACCTTAAGAATAGGGACATATTCAAGCGTTGCTTTACATATTCTGCCATCTCTGTTACAAAGCTTTAAAAAAGAATATCCAAAGGTCAAAGCGACTATTGTTGTGGACGATTATATGACAGACTGGATAGAAAATGACAAGGCAGATATTATTATTGCCGAGAATGTTTCAGGTTCAAACGAATGGTATCCTTTTATGGAAGACGAATTTGTGGCGGTAGTGCCGAATGATATGTTTAACGGCAGTGATACGGTGTTTCAGGAAGATTTGTATAATTACGCATTTATCCGCCCTGATGAGGCTAATCTTGATGAATATTTTGATTTTGAAAAATTCAGAGAGGTGATTTCTGTTAAATCAATTGAGAACTCATCTGCGGTATATATGGTAAAGGAAAATATCGGTGTGACGGTATTGCCGAAATTGGTTACAAAATCCTTGCCAGATGGAGTAAAAACTCTGAAATTAATTCCTGAGATTTCAAGAAAAATAGGCATTATTTATGACAAGAAGCATATAAACCGTGCAAGTGAGTATTTTATAAATCATATAAAGAAAAATATAAAATAAGGAGACAGTAATATGAATATTTTGTCAATTGGAAACAGCTTTTCCCAGGATGCACAGAGATATTTACATAGAATTGCAGAAAGTGCAGGATATGAGCTTAACTCATATAACTTATATATTGGTGGTTGTCCTCTCTCACGTCACCACGAATTAATGATAACCGGTGAGAAAGCATACGAGTATGAAACAAATGGCGAACCTAACTCACAAGAATTTGTGTCCCTTGATGAAGCTTTGACAAAGTTTGAGTGGGACATAATTACAGTTCAGCAGGTAAGTCAGGAAGCTCCTGATTTTTCAACCTATGAGCCGTATCTTACAGAGCTCGTGGCTTATGTACGCAAGTGTGTGCCAAAAGCAAAGATTGCTGTGCACCAGACTTGGGCATATGAGGACGGCAGTGAAAGACTGACGGAGATTGCCAAATATAATAGTCATCAGGAAATGTTCCGTGATATTGAGGTAGCTTATAAAAAGGCATATGATACAATAGATGCAGATTTTCTTATTCCCTCGGGCAAAGTTTTTGAGAATATTCTTGAGGCAGGAATTCCTCGGGTACACCGTGATACATTTCACGCAAGTCTTGGATTAGGACGATATGCGTTGGGTCTTTTGTGGTATGCCATATTAACCGGCAGGGACATAGAAGATGTTACATTCAATGACTTTGATGAGCCTGTAACCGATGAAGAAATAGATATTGTTAAAGGTTGTATTAAGAAAGTGATTTTATAATAATAAAAGAGTGCTGACACATTCACTGCGTCAGCACTTTTTTTATCAATTGCCACCGGGGCCGTCTTTGCGTTCCCGTGTGTCTTTGATTTCAATCTTCCCCTTGATATCGCCGGGCTTATTGATTTTTTCGTTATCAGAATTACTGTTTCGATTTGTGTTTTTGTTATCCATTATTTATCCCTCCTTTTTCATAGTATACCCGCCATACAAAAGATTACCCGTGAAAAACTTTATTATTTGAATATCCCATTAAGGTAGAGGCAATAATAGAGTTGTAAGGAGGTATGTTATGTTTAAACACGAAAAATTGTATATGAATCCTGTGGCAGTTGAAAGGCCAAACCCCCAGTATGCGGCATTGTTACAAGAACAGTTAGGTGGTGCAAATGGCGAGCTAAAGGCTGCAATGCAATATATGTCCCAGAGTTTTAGAATAAAGGACCCTGAAATTAAAGACTTATTTCTCGATATTGCGGCAGAGGAGCTGGGTCATATGGAAATGATTGCCCAGACTATAACTTTACTAAACGGTCACGATGTAGATGCTGCCGCTGTTCCTGCGGGGGAGATACAAACCCACGTATTAACCGGACTTAACCCGGGACTCATAAATGCTTCCGGATATTCGTGGACAGGTGATTATGTAAGTGTCACCGGGGATTTGTGTGCGGATTTGCTTTCAAACATTGCATCAGAGCAGAGAGCAAAGGTAGTATATGAGTATCTTTACAGACAGATAGATGATAAAAAAGTACGCGAAACGATAGATTTTCTTCTAAACAGAGAGGAAGCACATAATGCTATGTTCAGAGAAGCCTTTAACAGGGTACAAAACACAGGGTCAAACCGTGATTTTGGCACAACAAAAGCGGCGAAAATGTATTTTAGCCTGTCTGAACCCTCACCCGGCGGAAATAGTTTTTCCGATACAGATGTAAAGAAACCATCATTTGAATAACCGTATCGACAGGCATAATGCCTGTCGATTTGCTATAATAAGGTTTAGTAACCATTAATTACATTTGAATTTAGTGGAACTTTTATGGTATAATTGTTTTTGTTATCGATAACTAACAATTTAAGGAGGTTAAAGATATGAAAAAACCGTTATACATATTTGTGACACTTGCAACCGTTGCACTGACATCGGTAAATGTAATGGCGGCAACAACCCATACGGTAGTACAGGGTGAGAGTATGTGGAAAATTGCAGTTAAATATCAGGTAGGATTAAGTGAAATAAAAGAGGCAAACCCACATATTATAAACCCCGAAATGATTTATCCCGGGGACGTTATAACAATCCCTGAAAATGATGCTTCGGCACGGGCTTACGAAAAAGAGGTTGTAAGACTTGTAAATGCCGAGAGAGCAAAGGCAGGTTTAAAAGCACTTACAGAGGACTGGGAGCTTTCCCGTGTGGCAAGGTTTAAGTCACAGGATATGAGGGACAATAATTATTTCTCGCATACAAGCCCCGTATACGGCTCGCCATTTGATATGATTAAGAATTTTGGAATTACATACAGGAGTGCGGGTGAGAACATTGCAAGGGGACAGAAAACCCCACAGGCGGTTGTTAATGCGTGGATGAATTCATCAGGTCACAGAAAAAATATTTTGAATGCTTCATACACGAAGATTGGTGTAGGTTATGCAGCAGACGGAAACTATTGGACACAAATGTTTATAAGACAATAAGAGAAAAGCCCCCAATCAGGGGGCTTTTTTGTGAAAAGTAATAGACAGATTTAATTAAATGTGGTAAAATAAATACAATATTGGGAAAGAAGGAAATTAAATGGCCGTTGGTTTGGTTTTAGAGGGTGGTGCAATGCGTGGAATGTTCACCGCAGGTGTCACAGATGTCCTTATGGAAAACGGGATTGAGTTTGACGGTGCAATAGGAACATCGGCAGGTGCAGTTTTTGGTTGTAATTATAAATCCCGACAGATTGGACGTACCATAAGATATAACAAAAAATACTGCCGTGACAGCAGATATGTCGGGTTTAAGAACCTGATAACTACGGGTGATTTGTACGGCAGAGATTTTGCATACAATGAGCTTCCCAATAAGCTTGACATTTTTGATGTTGATACTTTCAGAAATTCGCCTATGGAGTTTTATGTTGTGGCAACGGATATTGAAACGGGTGAGGCGGTGTATCACAGGTGCACTGACGGTCTTGCACGTGATACGGAGTATATGCGTGCGTCAGCGTCTATGCCATTGGTGTCAAGGATAGTTGAGATTGACGGGAGAAAAATGCTTGACGGGGGAATGGCTGACTCCATTGCCATAAAGGAAATGGAAAGAATGGGATATAATAAAAATGTTATTATCCTTACCCAGCCAAAAGGATTTATAAAAGAGCCAAACAAAATGCTTCCCGTAATGAGAATTAAATACAGAAAGTACCCGAAATTTATAGAGTCTTTAGAAACACGGCATATAAGATATAATGAAACCACAGATTACATAACAGAGGGAGAAAGTAAGGGAAGTATGTTTGTAATTCGTCCTGAACACCCCCTTGAAATCGGTGCAATGGAGAAAAATCCTGACGAGCTTGAAAGAGTTTACCAACTGGGCAGGGAAGTTGTCCTTAAGAGATTAGACGAATTAAAGGAATTTATGAGGGAATAAATTATCCACGGAGGATATATGAAAAAAGTTTTAAAAATACTGGAATTTGATAAAATTCTTGAAAAAATGCAGGACTACACGCAGTCAGAGGCTGTGAAAAAGCGGATAATGAAGCTGGAGCCATATGAGGATATGGACTCTGTTCGTCGTGCACAAAAGGAAACTACCGAGGCAATGTCAACCCTTTTAAAGCTTGGAAATATTCCCGTGAATTTATCAGTAACCGATGTCCGTGGAAGTGTAAAACGAGGCGAGCAGGGAGGTGTTTTGACTCCCCGTGAGCTTATGGATATATCCCGTGTTTTGTATGTTGCAAGACGTACAAAGGCATATTTGCAGGAGGTATCCGACGAGTGTACAATTCTTGGAGAGATTGAGGAAAAGCTGCTGACTGCAAAGGCTTTGGAGGACAAGATAAATTCTGCTATAATCTCCGAGGAGGATATTGCAGACGATGCTTCATCGGAGCTTTCAACAATACGTCGTAAGATGAAGCAGCTTAACGGCAAAATCAAGGATACCTTAAACTCAATGATTCATAGTGCCCATTATAAGAAGTTCTTGCAGGATGCAATTGTAACAATGCGGTCGGACAGATATGTTATCCCTGTCCGTGCAGAGAACAAGAGTGAT
>JAZNVD010000273.1:0-6188 GCA_045592645.1 Candidatus Ornithomonoglobus sp.
ATATAGGTACAAATCTTGGTACATACGGTGTACCCGAGTTTGGCACAAAGTTTGTACGGCAGATGTTATTAGACACAAAGCCTACAACCTTCTCGGAGTTTGTAAGAATTTCAGGACTGTCTCACGGAACAGACGTGTGGCTTGGCAATGCCCAGGACTTTATTAAAGAGGGCTACTGCGACCTGTCCCACGCAATCTGTACCCGTGACGATATTATGATTTATCTTATTGCTATGGGCGTTGAGGAGGAACAGTCCTTTAAGATAATGGAAAAGGTGCGTAAGGGTAAGGGACTTTCACCTGATGAGGAGGCGGTTATGCGTGAGCATAACGTACCCGAATGGTACATTGAGTCCTGTAAGAGAATTCAGTATATGTTCCCCAAAGCCCACGCTGTTGCTTATGTTACAATGGGCTTCCGCGTTGCTTGGTTTAAGGTGCATCACCCCGAGGCGTACTATGCGGCGTACTTTACTGTCCGTGCCGATGATTTTGATACATCCACCATGGCAATGGGAGAGAGGGTTGCCCGTGAGGCACTGGAGGAAATAAATCAGCGTAAGAAGGACGGCACAGCCGCACCAAAGGACGATAACTTAATTCCCATTCTTGAATTGTGTATTGAAATGTACTGCCGTGGGTACAAGTTTACTAATGTTGACTTATACAAGTCCCACGCAACAAACTTCATTATAACAGATGATGGTCTTTTACCGCCGTTAAATGCTCTGCCTGGTCTTGGCGAAAACGCCGCAAAGGCAATTATGGCAGAACGTGAAAAGGGTGAATTCAAGAACATTGAGGACTTGAGATTGCGTACGGGTGCAACCAAGAGTGTAATTGAAATTTTAGAGCAGAACGGATGCTTCCGTGGTATGAGTGAAAGCAATCAGGTGAGTTTGCTTGAGATGTTCTAAAACCCTTGACACCATTCACATTTAATGGTAAAATAGGGAGTATATTGAAATTGGAAAGGTGATATATATGACAGGAAATGTTTTTGACGTCTTAAAAGAGAGAGGCCTTATTGCACAGTGCACTCACGAGGACGAAATAAGAGAATTATTGGGTAAGGAAAAGGTTACTTTCTATATAGGCTTTGACCCCACAGCTGACTCATTACACGTAGGTCATTTCTTGCAGATGGTTGTAATGCGTCATATGCAGATGCACGGTCACCGTCCTATCGCATTGGTAGGCGGCGGTACAGGCCACGTTGGCGACCCCTCGGGCAGAACTGATATGCGTCAGATGATGACAGAGGAGGTTATTAACCATAACTGTGAGTGCTTCAAGGAGCAGTTGGCACGTGTGGTTGATTTTTCTGACGACAAGGCGATTATGGTAAATAACGCTGACTGGTTATTAAAGCTTAACTATGTAGAGTTTTTGCGTGACATCGGTGCGTGCTTCTCTGTTAACCAGATGCTGACTGCCGAGTGCTTCAAGCAAAGACTTGAGAAGGGACTTTCATTCCTTGAGTTTAACTATATGTTAATGCAGTCATACGACTTTTTGATGTTAAGCCGTAAGTACGACTGTAAGCTTGAGCTTGGCGGTGACGACCAGTGGAGTAACATCCTTGGCGGTCTTGATTTGTGCCGTCGTAAGGATCAGAAGCAGGTTTACGGTATGACATTTACACTTCTTACCAACAGTGAGGGTAAGAAAATGGGTAAGACTCAGTCAGGTGCAGTATGGCTTGATGCCAAGAAGACAACACCTTATGAGTTCTATCAGTACTGGGTAAATGTCGGTGATGCAGACGTTATTAAGTGCTTAAAGCTTCTTACATTTGTTCCTATGGACGAAATCCGTAAGATGGAACAGTGGGAAGGCAAGGAGCTTAACGAGGCAAAGAGAATACTTGCATACGAGGTAACAAAGCTTGTTCACGGTGAGGACGAGGCAAACAAGGTAAAGGCAGCAGCTGAAGCGGTATTTGCAGGCGGCGGTGTTTCAGCCGATATGCCCACAACAGTAATAAGTGACGTTCTTGGTATGGGTGTACTTGATATGCTTGTTACAACAGGTCTTTGTGCATCAAAGGGTGAGGCAAGACGAATTGTTCAGCAGAACGGTCTTTCAATCAATGATGTAAAATACACAGACGTAAACGGCACAGTAACTGCCGATATGATAACTGATGAGGGAATTATCATAAAGAAGGGCAAGAAGGTATTCCACAGAGTTGTTACAGAATAAAATTTCTCTTGCACTTTCTGATAAAATATAGTATAATAATACTTGGCGATGATGGACGAGCCCGTGCGATGCCGTACTGTGAACCGTGTCAGATGGGGAACCAAGCAGCACTAAGCGGATTTCGGGATGTGTTACGGTTCCCTCGTCCGGAGCCTTACTATAAATACAGAAACCGTAATTCGGTGTAATCTGAAAATTTCGTCCGCCGATGTGCGGGCGTTTTTACTTTAATGGGAGGATAGAAATGGCACATCAGGCTATATACCGTAAATGGCGACCTATGACCTTTGATGATATAGTTGGTCAGGAGCATATTACGCGCACCCTAAAAAACCAGATAAATCAGGGTACAGTCGGCCACGCATACCTTTTCTGCGGAACACGCGGAACGGGTAAAACCACTTGTGCAAAGGTATTGTCACGTGCCGTTAACTGTCTTAACCCCAAGGACGGCAACCCCTGTAACGAATGTGAGGTATGCCGTGGCATAATTGACGGGTCAATTATGGATGTAACGGAAATGGATGCGGCGTCAAACAACGGCGTCGACAATATCCGTGATATCCGTGAGGATATAAACTACGTGGCAAGAAACTCAAAGTACACAGTTTATATTATTGACGAGGTGCATATGCTCTCAACGGGTGCATTTAATGCACTGTTAAAAACCCTTGAAGAGCCACCCGAGAATGTTATATTCATTCTTGCAACAACAGAGGCACACAAGGTACCACAGACAATTTTATCCCGTTGTCAGAGATTTGATTTCAAGCGTATCCGTAACGAGGATATTATGGTGCGTATGAAAGAGATTGCATACGCTGACGGGTATAAAATAACAGACGATGCGTATCATATGCTGGCATCATTGGCTGAAGGCTCAATGCGTGACGGCTTAAGTATAATGGAACGTGTGATTTCTGCCACAGGTACAGAGATAACAGGTGAGGATATAACAAACACCCTTGGTATTTCAGGTACTGATACGGTATTCCGCCTGACTGATGCAATAATTTCAGGGGATGCAGGTGCGGTAATATCAATCATTGACCGTGCCGTTGCTGATGGTAAAGAGCTTTCACAGTTAGCATCAAGTATGCTTTCACATCTGCGTTCGCTAATGCTTTGTAAGCTTACAGACGCACCTGAAACGGTTCTTGATACAGATGCACAGACGATTGTAAAATACAAGGCACAGAGTAACAATCTGACCTTTGATAAAATAAACCACGGAACAATCCTTATTTCCAATGCAATTGCAGATGCGAGGGTTGCCAAGTCATCAAGAATAGTGTACGAGCTTGCATTTATAAAGCTTGCAAGACCTGACATTGATTCAACACCCGAGGGCGTTCTTGACAGAATTTCAAACCTTGAACTTAAAATGAATATGGGCGGTACAATGCCTGTAGTATCAAGCATAAGCGTTGACACAACGGACCTTGAGGAAAGAATTAAAAGGGTAGAGGACGCACTGAAAAACGGAGTTGTGGCAGAGGTTAAAACAGAGGAAGAGAAACCCGAGCCCGAAATAAGAACCTCGGCAAGGTTGTATGTTCCAATCCCCCAGGATGAGCTTAATGCAGACTATCCCACGGCAGTTCTTGCCCGTAACTGGGAGAGGATACTTACGCAAATGAAAAACAGAAACGGTGCAAGAGCAATGGTCCTTGCAAAAGCAACCGTTACCTTTGATAAAGAAGGTCTGATACTGTTATTCAAGCGAGAGAATGATTTTGCAATAAGAAGCACCACGGAGCACATTGATGAGGTGCGTGAGCTGTTTACTTCTGTTGCAGGTAAACAGTATAATCTGAAGGTTGCAATCGATGAGGAGTTTGACCCCAATCTTAAGCTTAACCCCTTTACATTACCAAAGGGCGGAGCTGTGACAGAGACTGTAACACCCGATATAAAGGCAGAGGATACTGCCACATCTTTAGAGGGTTTCTTTGATAAATATTCAGAAATTATAACGGACGGTGACCGTGTAGATATTTTAAACATCGAGGATATTCAGCGTGGAGAGCAATCGTCCCTTGAAGACGATGATGACCGCGAGGAGTTTTTAGAAGAAAGTGAGCTTCCCACTGACGAGGAAGAAGAATAAAAGGAAAGAGGTATAACATAATGGGAAAATATAAAGGCTTTTCAGGTGCAGGTATGAATCAGAACAAGAATATGAACAGTATGATGAAGCAGGCACAGAAGCTTCAGGAGGAAATGGCAAAGATTCAGGAGGAAACAGAGGCAGAAATCGTTACTGCGGCTGCAGGCGGCGGCGTGGTTAAGGTTGAAATGACAGGCAAAAAAGAGCTTGTATCTGTAAAGATTGACCCTGACGCAGTTGACCCTGATGATGTAGAAACTCTTGAGGACCTTATTATGGCGGCAGTGAATGAGGGCATCAAGAAGGCAGACGAAATGATGAATGAAAAAATGGGCGCTATTACAGGCGGACTTAACATTCCGGGTTTATTCTGATGTATTCAGTAGCGATTGACGAGTTAATCGAGAAGTTTGAACGGCTTCCCGGCATAGGTCACAAGAGTGCAGAGAGGATTGCTTTCTATATTTTAGAGCAGATGTCAGCAGAGGACGTTGGTGCAATGGCACTTTGTATGACGCAGGCAAAGGACACAATACGCCTTTGCGAGTGTTGTCAGAACTTAACTGACGAGAGCCCCTGTAAGCTTTGTTCATCACCCAAACGTGACAAAACAACAATCTGTGTTGTTGAGGGCCCCGAGGACGTTTCTGCAATCGAGAATACTCACGAATATAACGGTCTTTATCACGTCCTTCACGGTGCGTTGTCACCAATGGACGGCATTGGTCCTGACGATATTAAAATAAATGAACTGTTGCTGCGTCTTGCAGATACGGAGGTTAAGGAGGTTATCCTTGCTACTAACCCAACTGTAAACGGTACGGCAACGGCGGTGTATATATCAAAGCTTCTTACACCCTTTGATATAAAGGTGACGAGGATTGCCCACGGCATTCCCATTGGCTCGGATATTGAGTATGCCGATAAGATTACCATTATAAAAGCAATGGAGAGCCGTCAGGAAATGACCTGAGGTGTGTAATATGAAAAATGCAATAATAGCAATGAGTGGTGGAGTAGACAGCTCCGTTGCGGCGTTTTTAATGAAAGATAAGGGCTACGACCTTCGGGGCGTAACCCTTAGTTTGTATAATGAGAATGACGGGGATATTGAAGACGCAAAGAAGATTTGCCATAACCTGGGCTTTTCTCATAATACTCTTAATATGAAAGAGGAATTTATCCGTGAGGTCATAGACGAATTTATAAACGCCTATGAAAACTCACGGACACCAAACCCCTGTGTGGTATGTAATAAAAAGATAAAGTTCGGTAAGCTTTTGGACTACACCTTAAATGAGGGGTATAATAACCTTGTAACGGGACATTATGCACGTATTGAGAAAATGGGTGACAGGTTCATTCTTAAAAAGGGTAAGGACACTAAAAAGGACCAGAGCTATATGCTTTATTCCCTTAATCAGCATCAGCTGTCACATATTATTCTGCCCCTGGGTGGCTTTAGTAAGGATGAGGTAAGGGAAATTGCAGAGAGTAATAACCTTGTAACGGCACGAAAAAGTGACAGTCAGGATATTTGCTTTGTACCCGATGGTAAGTACGCAGAGTTTATTGAAAATTATCTTGGCAAAACCTATCCCGAGGGTGATTTTGTTGACCTTGAGGGAACAAAATGGGGTACACACAAGGGACTTATCCGCTATACTATCGGTCAGCGTAAGGGTCTAGGTCTTGCACTGCCAAAGCCAATGTATGTGTGTGAGCTTGACCAAAAGGAAAACAGAGTTATATTAGGGGATAACGGAGATTTATTTAAAAAAGAGCTTACAGCGGATAATATAAACTTTATAACCTGTGATAAGCTTAATGCCCCCATAAAATGTGAGGCAAAGGTAAGATATTCCCAGTTACA
>JAZNVD010000274.1:0-4778 GCA_045592645.1 Candidatus Ornithomonoglobus sp.
GTGGTGCAATTTCTTATGTGGAAGTTCCCAATATGCAGGACAACCTTGAGGCAGTTCTTGCAGTAATGAAGTTCATATATGAAAACATTATGTATGCCGAGCTTAACACAAAGTCTGATTTCTGTCACGTTTGCGGATATGACGGTGAAATTCAGATTATAGAGGAAGACGGAAAACTGCATTGGCAATGTCCTGATTGCGGTAACCGTGACACAGACAAGCTTAATGTTGCACGCCGTACCTGCGGTTACATTGGTACTCAATTCTGGAATCAGGGAAGAACTCAGGAGATTAAAGATAGAGTTTTACATCTGTAATTTGGAGGATTTCCATGAATTATGCAGAAATAAAGTATTTTGACATTGCTAATGGACCCGGAGTCAGGGTAAGCATATTTGTATCAGGTTGCACCCATAGATGTAACGGATGCTTTAATTCCGTTGCATGGGATTTCAATTATGGCAATACTTTTGATGATTCCATAAAAGAAAAAATACTTACTGAATGTAGTTTTGACTATATTAAAGGAGTGTCGTTATTGGGCGGAGAGCCTTTTGAACCCGAAAATCAAAAAGCTTTACTTGATTTTCTGAAGGATTTCAAAAAGTTGTATCCCCAAAAAGATGTATGGTGCTATTCAGGATATACCTATGAGCAACTTACCGGAGTCATTGAAAGTCGTTGCAGTACTCCTGAAGCTTTGGAGATGCTATCAAATATTGATGTCCTCGTTGACGGAAAGTTTGATAAGGACCTATATAGTATAAGATTAAAGTTTCGCGGCAGTTCAAACCAAAGACTGATTGACCTGAACAAAACAAGAGATTGTGGTGAAATAGTTCTTTGGGAAGAAGAATAAACTTAAGACATCAGGCTTTTGCCTGATGTCTTTTTTGTATAAAATAGAGGTTTAAGGAAATCATATCATTTAAAGGGGTGATTAAATGAAAAGCAGGATTGGTTTGCAGACGGTTGCTCTTAAGACACCGGTATATATTATATCTCATGCTGCAGTGGTCGGTTCAAAAGAAGGGGAAGGCCCCCTTAAAGATTCCTTTGATATGATAGTATCAGATGATAAAATGGGGCAGAAATCGTGGGATTTGGCAGAAGGGATGTTCCAGAAATCGGCCCTTGAAATTGCATTAAAAAAATGCTATCTGAAAAACAAAGATATAAATTATGTTTTATCGGGTGATTTACAAAACCAATGTGTTGCTACTCATTATGGATTAAGAGAGGCAGAAATCCCGTTTTTGGGGTTATACGGGGCATGTTCCACAATGGTTGAAAGCTTGTCTGTGGGATCAATGTTAATTTCAGGTGGATTTGCAGAAAAAACAGTTTGCCTGACATCAAGTCACTTTTGCAGTGCAGAAAAACAGTACAGAACGCCTCTTGAATATGGCGGACAAAGAACACCTACTGCCCAGTGGACAGCAACTGCATCAGGCGCGGCTGTTTTAAGTTCATCAGGAGCAGGACCACAAATTACTCATATTACCACAGGCAAAATTATTGATAAAGGTATTACGGATATATCCAATATGGGCGCAGCAATGGCTCCTGCGGCTCTTGATACTTTAGTGGCTCATTTTAATGATACAGGCTATTCACCTGAAGATTATGATTTAATAATCACAGGTGATTTAGGTGTAATAGGCTCTGATATTTTATATGATTTAATTCAAAAAGAAGGTTATGACATATCAGATAAACATAAAGATTGCGGTATGATTTTATATGATATTGAAAAGCAGGATGTTCACGCAGGTGCAAGTGGATGCGGGTGTTGTGCATCGGTTTTATGCGGTCATTTTTTAAGTGAAATGGAAAAGGGAACATACAAAAAAATATTAGTAGCAGCAACCGGTGCATTAATGAATCCGCAGACAATTTTGCAGGGGGAGAGTATTCCGTCAATATCTCACGCAGTATCAATCAGCATATAAGGAGGAAATATGGATTACCTTAAAGCATTTATTGTTGGTGGACTGATTTGCGTTATTGGTCAAATATTACTTGATAAAACAAAACTGACACCTGCAAGGATACTTGTTGCATTTGTGTGTGCAGGGGCATTTCTTGATTTATTTGGTCTGTACAAGCCTGTTCTTGATTTTGCACAGGCAGGGGGAAGCATACCCTTAACAGGATTTGGGGCACTACTTACTGAAGGTGTAAAAAAAGCAATTGATAACGAGGGTGTTATTGGTATTATAAAAGGAGGATTGACAGCATCTGCTGCAGGAATAAGTGCATCATTGCTCTTTGGTTTTCTTGCTTCTGTTTTGTTTAAATCCAAGCCTAAAAAGTGACATAAATTTATGTCACTTTTTTTATTATAGGTATTGAAAAAACTGTAAATTTGTGTTATAATTATATTAAGTATAAGTATATTCGAATAAAATTCGCAATGTTGGAGGTAACAACAGTGAAGAAATATAACACAACAGACATTAAAAGAACAGAAAGAATAGGAAAGCTTATTGACAGTATGTATGCTAAAATGCCTGAAATTGAGGCAGACAGAGCAGTACTGTTAACAGAAAGCTATATGCAGACAGAGGATAAGCCTATGGTTATGCGTAGAGCTTTGGCTTTTGCGCATATTTTGAGAAATATGCCTATTACCATAAGAGAGCATGAGCTGATTGTTGGTGCTGCAACTGTTGCACCCAGAGGCTGTCAGATTTATCCCGAGTTTTCTGTTGAATGGCTTGAAAAGGAGCTCGATACAGTTGGAACTCGTGAGGCAGACCCCTTCTACATATCAGAAGAAACAAAGGCAAAGTTAAGAGGAATTTTCCCGTACTGGAAGGGTAAGACATCAAGTGAGCTTGCAACTGCGTATATGGCAGCTCCTACAATTACAGCAATAGAGCATAATATGTTTACACCCGGCAACTATTTCTATAACGGCGTTGGTCATATGTCCGTTAAATATGAGGATATGATTAACCTTGGACTGAGCAGTATTATTGCAAGGCTTGAACGTAAGCTTGGTGAACTTAAGGTTACGGATCCCGATGCTTGCGAGAAAAGCGAGTTCTACCGTGCTGCTATAATTTCATGTCAGGCAGTTATTGACTTTGCTATGAGATATTCAGAGCTTGCGATGAAAATGGCTGATAGCTGCAGTGACCCTGTCCGCAAGAAAGAGCTATTGTGTATAGCAAAGAACTGCGCAAGAGTACCGCAGTATCCTGCAGAAGACTTCCACGAAGCTTGTCAGGCTTTCTGGTTTACACAGCTGTTAATTCAGATTGAATCAAACGGTCACTCAATTTCACCGGGTAGATTTGACCAGTATATGTATCCTTTATATAAAAAAGGAATCTACGACGGTACATTGACAAGAGAATTTGCCCAGGAGCTTGTTGATTGCGTATGGGTAAAATTAAACGACTTTACAAAGATACGTGATGATGCATCGGCACAGGGCTTTGCAGGCTATAGCTTGTTCCAGAACCTGTGTGCAGGCGGACAGACAAAGGACGGTAAGGATGCTGTAAATGACCTTTCATTCTTATGTGTTCAGGCATCGATGCATACACTTTTACCGCAGCCTTCATTCTCGGTTCGTATCTGGAACGGTACACCAAATGAGTTTATGCTTAAGTGTGCAGAGCTTACAAGAACGGGTATTGGTTTACCTGCATATTACAACGATGAAATCATTATTCCTGCATTGCTATCACGCGGTGTTGCTATTGAGGATGCAAGAAATTATGCAATAATCGGCTGTGTTGAGCCTCAGGCACCGGGAAAAACTCACGGCTGGCACGATGCGGCATTCTTTAATATGCTACGTCCTCTTGAACTTGTATTCTCAAACGGTTATGACAGAGGAATACAGGTTGGACCCAATACAGGTGATGTAACAACATTTACTACATTTGAAGACTTTGTCGATGCATATAAGAAGCAGTCAGATTATCAGGTTGCTCTTATGGTTAACTCAAATAATGCAATTGACATAGCTCATAAAGAACGTTGTCCGTTACCCTTTGTTGCGTGTCTTGTTGATGACTGTATTGACAAGGGTTGCACAATGGAGCAGGGTGGTGCACATTATAATTTCTCAGGTCCTCAGGGATTTGGTATTGCAAACGTTACAGATGCTTTGTGTGCTATCAAGACATTGGTATTTGAGCAGAAAAAGTATACTCTTGCAGACTTTAAGGAAGCAATGACCATGAACTTTGGTAAGGGCTTGACAGAAAAGGCTGCAAAAGCATCAACTGCAGAGGTTGTAAAGACTCTTGTAAGAGATGGAAAGACAGTAGATGAAGACGTTGTTGCAGGAATTCTTAAAATGTTCCTTGACGGTGTTTCATCAGATGCAGACAGAGAAAAGTATCAGAAGCTTCACGATGATATTGATGCTTGTCCCAAATACGGTAATGATATTGAAGAAATTGACCTTTTGGCACGAGATGTATCATATATGTACACTAAAGAAGTTGAAAAGTACAGAAACCCGAGAAACGGTATATTCCACGCAGGTTTATATCCTGTATCAGCTAATGTTCCGTTAGGTGAGCAGACAGGAGCTACTCCTGAAGGAAGATATGCAAATACACCCATTGCAGACGGTGTTGGCCCACGTGGTGGATATGATGTATTAGGTCCTACAGCTGCAGCAAATTCAGTTGCAAAGCTTGACCATGCAAACGCATCAAATGGTACACTTTATAACCAGAAATTCCATCCGAGTGCATTGTCAGGTATTGAAGGCCTGCAAAAGTTTGTATCATACATACGTGCATTCTTCG
>JAZNVD010000275.1:0-1661 GCA_045592645.1 Candidatus Ornithomonoglobus sp.
AGAAAGAGGTTTCCGACGGTGTTATCGCGCCCTCGTATTCAGATGAGGCACTTGAAATTCTTAAGGCTAAAAAGAACGGTAATTACTGTATTCTTAAGATTGACCCTGCATACAAGCCCGAGCCCGTTGAATCAAAACAGGTTTACGGTATCACATTTGAGCAGGGCAGAAACGAATTGCCCATAACAAATGATTTATTGGCAGACGTTGTTACAGATAATAAGGATATGCCCGAGAGTGCAAAGCGTGACCTTTTAATCTCACTTATTACTCTTAAGTATACACAGTCAAACAGTGTTTGCTATGTAAAGGACGGTCAGGCTATCGGTATCGGTGCAGGTCAGCAGTCAAGAATTCACTGTACACGCCTTGCCGGTAACAAGGCAGACATCTGGTGGCTTCGTCAGGCACCACAGGTTCTAAACCTACAGTTTGTTGACGGTATCCGCCGTGCAGACCGTGATAATACAATTGATGTATATATCTCCGATGAGTATGAGGACGTGCTTAAGGAAGGTACATGGCAGAAGTTCTTTAAGGTAAAGCCACCCGTATTCACAAAAGAAGAGCAGAAGGAATGGCTTAAGCAGAACTCCGATGTTGCATTGGGTTCAGATGCCTTCTTCCCCTTTGGTGATAACATTGAACGTGCTTATAAATCAGGCGTTAAATACATTGCACAGCCCGGCGGTTCAGTTCGTGATGATAACGTAATTGAAACCTGTAACAAGTACGGTATGGCAATGAGCTTTACCAAGATTCGTCTTTTCCATCACTAATACCTGAAAGGAATTTAAGATTATGAAAATATTAGTAGTTGGCGGTGGCGGCAGAGAACATACTATTGTATGGAAAATTGCCCAGTCACCCAAAGTAGATAAAATTTACTGTGCTCCCGGTAACGGCGGTATTTCACAGCTTGCAGAATGTGTTGACATTTCTGCTACTGATATTCCCAAAATGGTTGAGTTTGCAAAGGCAAATGCCATTGATTTAGTAATGGTTGCACCTGATGACCCCCTTGTACTTGGTATGGTTGATGCAATGGAGAAAGAGGGCATCCGTGCCTTTGGTCCCCGTGCAAATGCGGCTATTATTGAGGGTAGTAAGGTATTCTCAAAAGACCTTATGAAAAAATACAACATTCCCACAGCGGGTTATGAGGTATTTACAGATTCCGAATCTGCTATTTCATACATAAAGGCACAGAACTCCTACCCTGCAGTTATTAAGGCAGAGGGTCTGGCACTTGGTAAGGGTGTTATAATTGCACAGAACGAGGCAGAGGCAGTGGATGGCATCCACGAGATTATGGATGACAAGAAGTTCGGTGACAGCGGTAACCGTGTTGTTATTGAGGAATTCTTAACAGGCCCCGAGGTTTCAGTTCTTGCATTTACTGACGGCAAGTGCGTAAAGCCTATGGTATCTGCACAGGACCATAAGCGTGCTTACGATAACGACAAGGGTCCCAACACAGGCGAAGTCGGATCGTAGCCATGTCGTTCTGTGAGCCAAGGAGTTGTTACCAGCAGTTGTCTTCCTAAGACCGCTTGGCCTCCGACTTGTTCTTGCATTTACTGACGGCAAGTGCGTAAAGCCTATGGTATCTGCACAGGACCATAAGCGTGCTTACGATAACGACAAGGGTCCCAACACAG
>JAZNVD010000276.1:0-7804 GCA_045592645.1 Candidatus Ornithomonoglobus sp.
TTTTGCCTCATCAAGATATGTTGCCCACGAAAAATCACCGGGGATAATTACCGTATCATCCTCTCCCACCGCAAACTGCCAGTTTTCGCGGATTCTTTCCACATAATTGTCCCAGCGGCTACCGAATATATCCATAGGCTTATCTATCCCCAAAGGCAGATGCAAATCACCTATTGTAAAAATCATATATCCTCCTCAAAAAAAGTCACAGATAAAACTGCGACTTTTCCTATACATTATCTTATTGCAGAAACACGCATAATCTGCTCTATCTTTATATCTCCCACAATCAAAGGCTTTATTCCCTCAATAAAAGCATTAAAATGAGACATTGCACCGTGCTTTTCTATTGCAACATCATTAGCCCATTCCTCTATGAACGTAAACTTGTTCTCATCGTTTCTTCCGCTAAATACTTTATATGAAAGGTTACCTGCCTCTTTTTTTGTGTTACGGGTACATTCTGCTGCAAGTTTGATAAATTCATCTCTCTTGCCTTCTTTTACCTGAAATTCAGCTATAATTGTTATCATTTCCTATACCTTCTCTCAAATATACCATATATTGTTTATATTATATCATTTTGCAGATTATTTGTCAATATAAAGTATGCTATTTCCTTATTATAAAATACTTGACAAAAAATAACGTCAGTAGTATAATGGACCTTGTAGCGTGCCAAGAGGCACAAATGTAATATGGTAGGAGGTATAAAAACCATGGAAAGAAAAGGAAACTTAATGCAATTCAGACCTGATATAAAGGTGCTGGATGCGACAATTCGTGACGGAGGACTGGTAAACGACTTCTTCTTCGAAGATTCTTTTGTAAAGAATCTGTACGAGACAAATGTCAAGGCAGGCATTGATTATATGGAGTTCGGCTACAGGGCTTCCAAGGAAATTTTTGACCCGACAAAGTTCGGAAAGTGGAAATTCTGTGATGAAGCAGATTTGAGGGCAATCGTTGGCAACAACGACACAGACCTTAAAATCGCAGTTATGGCAGATGTCGGCAGATGTGATTTTAAAACAGATTTTGCTCCCAAGAGTGAAAGTGTTATTGATATGGTGCGTGTTGCTACATATATCAATACAATGCCCGCAGCAATTGAAATGATTGAGCACTTCCACGAGCTTGGCTATGAAACAACCTGTAACATTATGGCGGTTTCAACAGCACAGGAAAGCGATATTTACCTTGCTCTTGAGCTTTTAGGTGAGAGCAATGTTGATGTTATATATTTAGTTGACAGTTACGGTTCACTTTACCCTGAGCAAATTCGTGAGCTTGCGGTTAAGTACCAGAAAATTGCAGGCAAGTACGGTAAAAAGGTTGGCGTTCACGCCCACAACAATCAACAGCTTGCTTTTGCAAATACAATAGAGGCTTGTTCATACGGCGTCAGCTACCTTGACGGTACAATGGGCGGTATGGGCAGAGGTGCAGGTAACTGCACACTTGAAATGCTTATGGGCTTCCTGAGAAATCCCAAGTATAAAATTTTACCTGTATTGAAATTTATACAGACTGAAATTGAGATGCTTAAATCACAGGGTGTGGTTTGGGGATATGATATTCCTTACCTATGCACGGGAATACTTAATCTTCATCCCCGTTCAGCAATTGCTGCTATTCACGATAATGACAAGGACTACACAAACTTCTACGTTGGTCTTTGGGACAGAGATGTTTAATAATTCAAAAAGAGTGAGATTTTATCTCACTCTTTTTTTCTGCTTTTCTTTCTGATAAACGATTTAATATTATTGGGTTTTACTCCCGCACGCCAAAGAATAAAACAAATTACTGCAATCCCCGTCACAATTATAAGTACAACAAAAGCAATCAACGGCTTAACAACGTTTTCATCTGTCTTTTTAATATCTTTTTCAACATCACGGATTTCGTTATTTATAATTTCCTCTAACGGCTCCTCCGTTGGTGCTTCGGTAGACTTTTCTTCAGTTTTAAATGTTACCTCAATGGGCTTGGCATTTTCACCGCTTATCAATCCTGTACCTGAAAGGTTAATTTCCTCTGTATAAATATCAGGACTGTCAATTCTGTCATAACCTTTTACATCAAAGAAATCATCCTTGCCCTGCATTGCGCGTATATGGCTTACAAGAGCACACACCGCCATTGCCGTATCGTCCGTATCTGTACCAAAACTTCCGTCTCCGTTCTGTTTTTCCATCAGCCATCCAAATACAGATTTACCGTCCCCTGCAAAACCCGGGTCATTGTCACAATCCACTCCTGCACTGTCAAGCGCCATTATAACATACGCAGTAGTCTTTATATCACCGTAGCCGTAGTCTTCATTTTTTACGCCCTGCAGATAGTTTACCGCCCTTAATATTGAATTGTTTACATCGTAATAATAAGATTCTGTCTTATACTCACCCTTTACCTGATACACATTTCCCTGAAAAAAAGATAATGCCAGTATGCTTTTGCACGTTACAACAACATCGTCCCCAAAACTACCGTTCTGCGACTGATTGGCAAGTAAACGTGCTACCATTTCATCAATAGTGATTTCTTTGCTTCTGACCTCATACTCACCTGCCCTTAAAGCAAGTATTGCACCTGATAAGTCAGATGTGTCATAAAGGTTGTTTTTATATGTATAATCTGCAACAAAACTTTCGTTAAATGTGCCATCACATGACGCATTGGATATTATTATTCTATGTGCGTCACCTGTTGTGTTGGGCACTTTTGATCTTGTTATTTTTTTATACTTATTATAGTCAAAGGTTCTGTTTGCCCTTGACATTGCAATTACATAATAATCCGATTCTGCTGAATCACCGCCCCCCAAAGGAGAGGTATTCTCATTTATCCACAAAAAGGTCTTCTCCATACTGTTATATATGTCCTGACCCGTGTATGCACCATAAACAACAGAGGACATCAAAAAAAATATTGCCACAATAACAAGTGCAATTTTTTTCATAATGCCACCTCCGTTTCAATGTGAAAATTATATCATAGAGCTGATTTTTTGTCAATTCTTATGATGTTATGCAACTATATGAAATTTCTGCATATTAATCAACTTCAATAATATTCTTTTATAAGGTGATAATATGAAAATGAATATAACAACAATTGCACTTGCTATGGTCTTGATTCTTGTCATTTGTCTGAATTTTTCCAACAGAAGTATAACTGTTTTTTCCAGCAAACCTTTATGTACCGTTGTTCTTGATGCAGGTCACGGCGACCCTGACGGCGGTGCTGTCGGTGTTAACGGAACACTTGAAAAAGATATTAACCTTTCTATCATCCTAAAGGTTCGGGAAATTCTTGAAAACCGTGGTATCAAAGTAATTATGACAAGAACAGATGATAACGGCATATATAATTCTGACGCAAAAACAATTCACGAAAAGAAGGTATCGGATATGCGCAAAAGAGAAAGCATAATAAACAATTCCAATGCAGATTTGTTTTTATCAGTCCACATGAATTCCTTTACAGATACCTCATCTTCGGGATTACACGTTTTCTATTCACGAAACCATCCCGAGGCAGAGCCTCTTGCTATTGTACTTCAGGACACCATAGCCGAAATTACGGGAGCAAAAACGCACGCCGTAAAAATGGCATCGGAATCCTTGTATCTTATGAAAAAGCCTGTACCGCCTGCAATTTTAGTTGAATGTGGTTTTATATCGAACCCAAAGGAGGAAGCACTGTTAAACGATGAATTATATCAATCTAAAATTGCTTTTGCTATTGCCAAAGCAATTATTAATGAATACACAAAATAAATTATCCGTTTTTTAAGAAAAATGGCAACAAACTGCGAAAAAAGTATTGACTTTAAGCCATATTTGGGTGTATAATTGTGGGTATAGATTTTTCTATACAACAAATTTGGAGGTTTTAGAAATGAGTAGAGTATACAATTTTTCAGCGGGTCCTTCAATGCTCCCCGAATCAGTTTTGAAAAAAGCCCAGGCGGAAATGCTTGAGTGTGGTGACAGCGGAATGTCCGTTATGGAAATGAGCCACCGTTCAAAGGCTTATGATGATATAATTAAAGGCGCAGAGGCTCTTGTAAGAGAACTAATGAATGTTCCCGACAACTACAAGGTAATGTTCGTGCAGGGCGGCGGTTCAACACAGTTTGCTATGGTTCCCATGAACCTTGGTGTTAAGTGTAAGGCAGCAGATTACATAATCACAGGTCAGTGGGCTAAAAAGGCTGCACAGGAAGCAGAGAAATATATTAAGGTAAATAAGGTTGCATCGTCAGCTGATAAGACCTTCTCATATATTCCCAAAACAACTGCAGCTGACTTCTCATCAAAGGATGAGGTTGACTATTGCTACATTTGTTTTAACAACACCATCTATGGTACAAGATTTACAGAGCTTCCCCAGACAGATGCTACTCTTGTTGCTGATATTTCATCAAATGCAATGAGTGAGGTAATGGATGTATCAAAGTTCGGTCTGTTGTTTGCAGGTGCACAGAAGAATCTTGGTCCTGCAGGTGTTGTTCTGGTAATCGCACGCGAGGATTTGTTGGGCGAGCCTTTGGAGGGTACTCCCACAATGCTTACATATAAGACACACGCAGATAACGATTCACTTTACAATACTCCCCCCACATACGCAATTTACATTTTCAAGCTTGTTCTTGAATGGATTAAAGAGCAGGGCGGTATTGCAGCACTTCAGAAAATCAACGAGGAGAAAGCAAAAATTCTTTATGATTTTCTTGATTCTTCAAAGCTTTTCAAGGGTACAGTTGCGAAAGAGGACCGTTCACTTATGAATGTCCCCTTCATTACAGGCGACGCTGACCTTGATGCCAAGTTTGTTAAAGAAGCAACTGCTGCAGGTCTTGTAAACCTTAAGGGTCACAGATCAGTTGGCGGTATGCGTGCTTCAATCTACAATGCTATGCCCGTTGAGGGTGTTCAGGCACTTGTTGATTTTATGACTAAGTTTGAACAGGAGAATGCGTAATGTATAATATTTTAACATTAAATAAAATTGCAAAGTGCGGTCTTGACCGTCTTGGCGATAACTATGCCGTTACAGATGATGCAGCAGCAGATGTTGACGGTATCATCTTAAGAAGCTTTAAAATGCACGATATGGAGTTGCCTGAGTCACTTAAGGCAGTTGCCCGTGCAGGTGCAGGTGTAAATAATATCCCCATTGACAAGTGCACAGAAAAGGGTGTTGTTGTATTCAATACTCCTGGTGCCAACGCAAACGCTGTTAAGGAATTAGTTCTTGCAGGTCTTTTCCTTGCATCACGTGATATTATTGGCGGTAATCAATGGGCAAACACGCTTACAGGTGATGACATCGGAAAACAGGTTGAAAAGGGCAAGTCAAACTTTGGCGGTAACGAGATTAAAGGCAAGACACTTGGCGTTATCGGTCTTGGTGCAATCGGTATCCTTGTTGCAAATGCAGCAGTTCATCTAGGTATGAATGTTGTGGGTTATGACCCCTACTTAAGCGTTAACAATGCACTTCAGCTTAACCGTCACGTTCATTGTGTAACAGACATTAAGCAGATATTTACAGACTGTGACTTTATTACAGTTCACGTTCCCCTGATGGATTCAACACGTGACACAATTAACGCAGAAGCTATTGATATGATGAAAGACGGCGTTATTATTCTTAACTACGCAAGAGGCGGTCTTGTTAACAATGATGCTATAAAAGCCGGTCTTGCATCAGGCAAGGTTAAAAAGTACGTTGTTGATTTCCCTGACGAGGAAACAATAAATGTTCCCGGAATAATTGCTATCCCCCACCTTGGAGCATCAACCGAGGAATCAGAGGATAACTGTGCAGTTATGGCAGCTGATGAAATTCGTGATTTCCTGGAAACAGGCGACATTAAAAATTCAGTTAACTTCCCCAACTGCGCACTTCCCTGTGATACTGTAGGAAGAATTACAATAATTCACAAGAATGTTCCCAATATGATTGCTAAGTACACAGACCTTTTAAAAGAAGTTAACATTGCAGAAATGATTAACAAATCAAAGGGTGATTATGCTTACACAATCATAAACACAGACCATGAGGTAACCGCAGATATCGTTGAAAAGCTAAACGCATTAGACGAGGTTGTTAAGGTAAGAGTTATTAAATAAGATAAAAAAATAAGGCACACGATTGTGTGCCTTATTTTTTTATTAATCATTTTCAATATATCTCTGCAGGATTGTTGCAATCTCTGCTCTTGTTGCATTATCCTTTGGAGCAAAGTTGTTGTTTTCCTTGCCTTGCATTATTCCCTTAAGCTTGCAGTACATAACACCGTCTACGGCATAATCTGCAATATCTGCAAGGTCACTGTAATCAAGACGTATTGCCCATGCACCTGTGGGTGCTGTACCCTTATACTGTGCATATCTGTACATTATTGTGGCAATCTGCTCACGGGTAATATTATCATGGGGTGCAAATACTCCCTCATCAACACCGTTTACAATTCCGTTCTGTTCTGCCCATATAACTGCATTTGTATAATATGCACCTGCTTCAATATCACCAAAGGGGATACTCTTATTTACAGCAGGCTCACCATCTGCACGGTATAGAACCGTTACAAGCATTGCTCTTGTAAGAGATGTGGTGGGAGCAAATTCCGTATCGGAGGTTCCGTTCATAAGACCGTTAACATATACATATCTTACGCTATCATAATACCAGTCTGTTTCCTTAACATCAGTAAACGCAGGCTTAAATACATCATTACCGCTTCCTGAAGGTGCCTTTGTAGGCTCCTCTGTGGGTGCTACTGTCGGAGTTGCAGTAGGCTTTGCTGTCGGCTTTACAACGGCACCGCCACCACCGCCTGTCTGGGGTGCACGAGTTGGAGTCGGTGTTGCTGTGGGAGCAACTGTGGGTGCAACCGTGGGCTCTTCCACCGCAGCGCCTATAACTGACACATTAGGAAGTGACAGACCTGTTCTTACAGTTTCACCTGCTGCATTTGTAAGACTGTTTACTCCTATTGAAATAAAGTAATTACTGATGTTTGCGTTATCAGCAACCTCAAAGGTTATTGTAAACAACTCTCCGTCCGCTGCTACATCTGAAGCATTTGACCACGTCACAAAAAGTTTTCCTGCAGTTGCAGTATCAGTGTTCATTGTTCCGTTATCAAATATATCACCCGCTTCAACATCGCCTGTCAGTGTAAGTACACTCTTGTCCCATGAAAGCATAATATCTGCTTCTGCAATACCGGGATTGTTAGCAAATGAAAATGACATTTCTACCGTGTCACCGCATCTTGCATCAACTGATGTACCTGAAATTTTAGGCCCTGCCGCATTTGCAACGCATATTGAAAATGCCATTGCACAGGCAAGTATCATTGAAATTAACTTTTTCATGTTCTTCTCCTTTGATTTATATATTGAATTAATTTTATCACAATCAGGTTAATTTATCAAGTACTTATTCACTTTTCCTGAATTTTGCAGGAGTCACTCCCTTATATTCCTTAAATGTTTTAATAAAATAACTCAAGTCATTAAATCCACAGGAATACGCAATCTCTGTGACACTGCTGCTACTGTTCATCAACTTCCTTGACGCCTTTTCTATTCTGTAGGTGTTAAGGTACTCAACAGGCGACATCCGTGTCATTTCCTTAAAGAAATAGCAAAAATACTTTGGTGACATTCCCGCGGCATCTGCCATATTTCTCAAGGTTATCTGTTTATCAAAGTTTTCTCTCATAAATGATAAAACAGCCTTTAACTTAACCACATTTTTATCCGCTATTGGTTCCGAAACC
>JAZNVD010000277.1:0-7955 GCA_045592645.1 Candidatus Ornithomonoglobus sp.
TACAGACACGCTGGTACAGTAGCTGCAGTTAACGAGGGTTCAGTTGATGTTACAATCGATGAAATGACAGTTACATTTGCAACAACAGATGCAACACTTCTTTACACAATTGACGGTGAAAAGGCAGAGGCAGTAAAAGCTGGCGATATGGTAATAGTTCTATCAGCATCACCCCTTATGTCAAGAGACATCAAGGAGGCAGCTGCAATCGTTATTACAAACGAGGAGTCACAGGTATCAGTATACCTTGATACATTTAACATGGTAGAGGGTCAGCTTCTATCAGCAGACGGCGATCTTGTACTTAACATGGAGAAGGCAGAGGACTACGCAGGCAAGAAGCTACTTGTATTCTACGATATGATGACAATGAGCATTCCTGCACAGACAGCACCTGTTAAGGTAGTTGAGGTTGCAGAGGTTCTTCCCGAGGCAACAGACAGTGTAAGTGTTAAGTTTAACGTTGGTGACAGTGCAATCAACATAAACGGCGAAGTTGTTGAGGTTGAAAAGCCCTACATTGCAGGTGTTGGTGTTACACTTGTTCCCATGAGAGTAATTGCAGAGGCATTTGGTGCACAGGTTATCTGGAACGGTGAGGCGAAGAGTGTTACTGTAAATCTTGGCGACAAGTCAATCGTTGTAACAATCGACTCAAAGACAGCAACAGTAAACGGTGAGGAAATGGCTCTTGAGGAGGCACCCGAGCTTACAGAGAATGGCTTTACAATGATTCCTTTAAGATTTATTTCAGAGCAGCTTGGTGCAGAGGTTGATTATATCCACGAGACACAGACAATTACTGTTGAGAAATAATAGCAAAATTTCTTGGTGTTACATAATATAGCACAGGGATAATTATGGGTAGTTCCACCCATACTAAATAAGCGGAATATACTGAACAGACAACGCAATTGCGTGTGGTCGGGTTGTGAAAACAACAGCAAAAATCCTCTTTGGCTTTTGCGGGACGGTGAAACGCACTTAATCCCACGGGCAAGGAGGATTTTTCTATGGATAAAAAACAGGCAAACAAGGTTTCTATAATAACAATAATTGGTAACTTGTTGTTGGCGACGTTGAAATTTGTTATAGGTTTTTGGGGCAAATCCCAGGCGTTGGTATCCGATGCCGTGCATTCTGCATCGGATGTGGTATCCACCGTTGCAGTAATGATTGGAATTAATATGTCGGCAAAAAAGTCCGATAGTGACCATCCCTACGGTCACGAGAGAATTGAATGTATTTTTTCAATTATTCTTGCCATTATGCTTTTTGCAACGGGCATAGGTATCGGCATTTCTGCGGTTAAGATTATCCTGACGGGTGCAGAGATTGAAATTCCTGCAAAGATAACCCTTTATGTTGCAGGACTTTCAATAGTCGTAAAGGAGCTTATGTACCATTATACAAAGCACACGGCAATAAAAATTGATTCATCGTCGATGATGGCAGATGCGTGGCATCACCGTTCTGATGCCTTGTCATCAGTAGGCTCATTAATAGGTATCGGTGGTGCATTGTTGGGCTATCCCATTTGTGAGCCAATTGCAAGTATTGTAATCTGTATCTTTATTGCGAAGGCGGCTTATGATATATTTATGGATGCGGTAAACAGACTTGTTGACCGTGCCTGCAGTGATGAAGAGGTTGAGGAGATAAAGAACTGCATAATGGAAATTGATGGGGTTAAGAGGATTGATTCCCTTATGACACGACGCTTCGGCTCAAAAATATATGTAGATTTAGAGATTGCCGAGGACGGAAAAATCAGTTTGCTTGAAGCCCACAAAATTGCCGAGCAGGTTCACGATAATATAGAAAATAAAATAGACAATGTCAAGCATTGTATGGTTCACGTAAACCCGATGGAGGAATAACTCCATCGGGTTTTAAAATGTTCGAATCCACCATTGACAAAGATAAAAATGTTGTTATAATGTAGGTAAAGATAAACAAAACGGAGGGGTTTCTTATGAAGGACGGTAAGGTTTTTATATGGATGCAGCTTCTTGGTTTCGAAAGAAACGATGAGGACCGTGGCGCAAAAAGATTTTTAGAGCAGACGGGATTTATCCCCGACGGTGCCTGTGCCCTTGTGTTTCATCCAGACTTCTTTAATATGCACAGAGGAATGGAGGAAGAGTACGTTCTTCCGCCCGATAACTGTGCTTACTACGGAATTCCCTATAACGCTGAAAGAGAACGTCAGCCGTGGACAAACTATGACATCCGTAAGCTTGCGGATGAGCTTGAAAAGAACGGAACGGGCCTTTATGCAAGCATTTTCGGAAACCGATTGAATAATAAATTTCACCGTGAATGGATTACGGACCATCCTGAATTAATCAGACATTCCGACACCTGCGGTGAAACTACTGTTACAATGTTTGTTCTTAAGAGATTTAAGGACGGAACATACTTTGAAGATTTCTTCATTGATAAGGTATGCCAGGCGTTGGTAGATTATAATATGCGTGGAATACACGTTGGCGACGGTTTCTGCCCGCCCCACGCAGGAATGGTTAAGAGCATAGAATTTTCAACTGATTTTATAGATCAGTTTATTGAACATTCAAAGGTTACTCTTGCACCAGAGATAATGGCAACAATGGGCGATGACAGTGCAGAGGCAGAGCAGAAGCGTTCTGCGTGGATATACAGAAACCTGCGGGAGGAATTTATTGAATTCCACGCATGGAGATGGGAAAAGTTCTTTAAAAAGCTTTGTGACAGAGTCCATGCAATCGGTAAAGAAGTAATGGTGCTTGGCGTGTACGGTACGGACCCCTTTGAAACTCTGTACTGTATAGGTGTTGATATAAAACGCCTTGTAAACGCAGGCGTTGACCGCATAACGGCAAATCCCCTTGCGGCAAGCTGCGGAATTGTAAACGGTGATCAATACCCGTTTATGTTCCACAGATATATGGCAATGGTGCCCACGATTGCAGCATACCTTCCAAAAGGACATTTTGTTACAATGCTTGGTTTGCAGGATGCCAGTGAAGAATGGAATATGATGAATCATGCACCCTGCGAACATGAGAGAGATATGTATACATTGATGGCGTATCAGCTTGTTGACGGGGACGGCATTTCCCGTGCCTCTGACGGATATTTCCTTTGTCTTGGCGACGGAATTCCGAGAAAGGACTGGGACTGGGAAAGAGAACGCCTTGAAATTGCCCTTACATCAAAGGCAGACGGCATTGTTTCTCCTGCAATGTACTGGTCAGACTACGCCTTTGACAATATGGTTCACGAGCATATCCATACACGCAGATGGACTCCCCATAAACTTTTCTATGAGATTGGTAAATCAGGAACCCTTTGCGGTGGAACAGTTCGTCCCGAAGGCTTAAAGAATTTCAGCGGTACACTGTTTGTTCCTAACTTTGATATGTTAAGTGACGAAGAAAAGAATGCGGTTGCACAGTATAGCAGAGGTGCAGTTGTATGTACTGCGTGTCCCGGTTTTAATCCCGGAGAGCACGGTATTAAGGCGGACTTTGTATTCAGTGACAGGTTCAGTACATATCCTATGACGGTGTTTGCATATAACTGCAAGGTATCAGAGGATGCAAAGAATAAGATTTTTGAGCTTGTTTCTGTTGATGACGGAAAACCAAATCTTGAGGGAGATATTGCAAATGTTCCCGAGCCCGACTTTACCTTGCTTGACACACTTACATTCCAGAAGGTTACACAGGGTGTTGTTGACGCAATGGCAGTGCTTTTAGAGGATGTAACAGAATGTCCCCTTAAGGTTGACAAGCCGTGTATCAAACTCCGTATGCCTGATGGTGCGTACAGATTGTACATATACAATGATGTTGACCACAAATACCATCGTGGATTTGTAAAGGCAGTGGGTGAGAATGAAATAAGAGAAGCAAAAATAATAAGCAAGTTCCCCCTTCTTCCGCCCAGATACATGGATGACTCAACCAATGAGCAGATTTATTTCTATGGTGAGGATATTCCTGTAAAGAAAGGCTTTGAGGTTAAAATTCAGCCTGCAGGTGTAACTATAGTTGATGTATATTTAAAATAATTTCATGAGGTCGAAAAAAGCACCGACCGTTCAATGGTCAGAGAAAAGAAACTCGTATTTTCGAGTTTCTTTTTATATAATGAATTGAACTACAAACGAAACTCACCTCTCGGAGTACACGTGTACGCCGTCGGGCAAGGGCTTGCGTGATACGCAAGCCTTCGTTTCGTTTGTTCTGCACAATTTTTCGACCACATGGACATATTATAAAAATACAAAGGGTTGAAAATTTAAAAAAATTATGCTATAATATATTTTAACGTACAAATATAAATTTAGATATATTGTTATTTATACAATACGCGAAAGGAAAATATGTTATGGATTATAAAAAGCAAGCACTTATTTCTCATGAGGATTGGCAAGGTAAGATAGAGATTACATGCCGTTGCCCTGTAGACACAAAGGAAGATCTCTCAATCGCATACACCCCCCGTGTTGCAGAACCATGTCTTAAGATTAGCGAGGATGTTAATCTCAGCTATAAATATACACGCCGTAGTAATCTTGTTGCGGTTGTTACAGACGGTACAGCCGTTCTTGGACTAGGTGATATTGGCCCTGAGGCCGGTATGCCTGTTATGGAAGGTAAATGTGTTCTTTTTAAGGCGTTTGGCGATGTTGACGCATTTCCGCTTTGTGTTCGATCTAAAGATGTAGATGAAATAGTAAAAACCGTTTCCCTTCTTGCAGGTAGCTTCGGTGGTATAAACCTTGAGGATATTTCAGCTCCACGTTGTTTTGAAATTGAGCGAAAACTTAAAGAGGTATGCGATATTCCTATATTCCATGATGACCAGCACGGCACGGCTGTTGTTTCGGCAGCAGCTATGATAGGTGCGTGTCGTTTTACAAAGAAGAATATAGGTGATTTAAAGGCTGTTGTTTCAGGTGCTGGTGCGGCTGCTATTGCTGTTACCAGGCTTCTTATGGCTCTTGGACTAAAGGAGGTTATCCTCTGCGACCGTAAAGGTGCAATATATGAAGGCCGTGATGGGTTGAATTCTGAAAAGGAGGCTATGGCAAAGATTACAAACCGTAATATGTTAAAAGGTTCTCTTGCAGATGCTATGGTCGGTGCTGATGTTGTGTTTGGGCTATCCGGTCCGGGCGTTATCAGTCAGGATATGATTCGTTCAATGAACAGTAACCCGATGGTATTTGTCATGTCCAATCCAAATCCGGAGATATTCCCTGAGGAAGCTATCGCCGCAGGAGCTGCGGTTGTTGGTACAGGACGTTCAGACTTCCCGAATCAAATTAACAATCTCCTTGCATTTCCGGGGATTTTTCGTGGTGCTCTTGATGTTCGAGCAAGCGATATAAATGATGAAATGAAGATTGCCGCAGCGTATGCAATCGCAAATCTAATTGATGAAAAGGATTTGCGTTCCGATTATATAATTATTGAGCCCACAAATCCGGCAGTTGCACCAGCAGTTGCGGATGCAGTTGCGGATGCAGCAAGAAGAAGTGGAGTGGCACGGATATAAATATATTCACCGTCGTTATGATATGGCATCTAAATCATTAACTAATTCTATAATTTAGCTACAAAAAAGTATCGGGAGATATGAGCTATGAGAATTGCAATAAATGAAACAGAGCTTAAAGACAGAATAGAGCTTAACTTTAACAGACTTAAGAATGATAAATATTATATGATAGATGAGGTGTTCCCTCCTGCCGATTACGATTGGTACGGTGACAAAGAGGGGCGGTCTTTGCTTGCTTTTGTTTCTCATTATAAAATGAGTGGCAGAAAAATTCCCTGTATGGATGAAATGATGGATTTAATGCCCGAAAAAATGAATTGCAAAGGTTATATCGGTGAAATATTCGAGGATGTTATCCATGAACAGCAGTTATCGGGACATTCATGGCTGTTGCGTGGTTTGTGCGAGTATTATAAGGCGTTTGACGATAACCGTGCATTAGAGCATATAAAGAATATTACAGAAAATCTGTACTTGCCCCTGACAGGAAAAATCAATACATATCCTGTTGACCGCAAGGCGTCAGAGGTGGGCGATGTAAGCGGTGAAAGCTTAGGTAACGTCAACGGCTGGGTGTTGTCAAGTGATGTTGGCTGTGCCTTTATGAGCATTGACGGACTTTCTCACGTTTACGAGATAACAAAAGATGCAAGACTGAAAACACTTCTTGATGAGATGATAGAAGGATATCTTTCCATTGACAAGTTAAAGTTAAGGGTTCAGACCCATTGTACATTGACATCTGCAAGAGGTATGATGCGTATGTATGAGGTAACAAAGGATGCAAAATACCTTGACGGTGCAAAGTCGATTTTTGATTTATATGTAAATCACGGCGGAATGACTTATACATATCATAACCTTAACTGGTGGGGCAGACCCGATTCCTGGTCAGAGCCCTGCGCTATTGTCGATTCAGTAATGCTTGGAACAGAAATATTTAAGGCAACAAAGGACGAGAATATACGAAAGGTTTCCGCACGAATTTATCACAACGCATTTAAGAGTATGCAGAGAGATAACGGCGGTGCAGGCCCCGATACCCTTGTTTGTGAGGGCGGTGTAAACCACCTTGGTGTGTCAATGTTTGAGGCGGAATTCTGTTGTTCAATGCGACTTGCAGAAGGGCTCTGGTATGTCAATGAAAACAAAGAGCTTCTTTATGCAGAAACTATGGGCAAAATAGAAAAGAATGAAAATAATGTTTATTGTGACGGCGACATTATCTATGGTGAGGTTGCAGATGAATATCTGCAGTATGCAGATAATGTGACAGAATGTGACGGACATAAGCTTTGCCCCATTTTATCATTTATTAAAATCCCCCGTGATGTGGCACAGGACATTAAAATGCAGATTGTGTTTAATTAAAAAATAAACCCGACGGTGTTCCGTCGGGTTTTTGGCTTATGAACTATTGCATTTTTTTGAAACCTATGGTATTATATTACATATACTATCCGAAACGGAGGAAAATATTAAATGGCTAAACTATGGGGCGGACGTTTCAGGAAGTCCACCGATACAAAGGTTGACGATTTCAACTCGTCCATTCGCTTTGATAAGCGTATGTATAAACAGGATATTAAAGGCTCAATTGCCCACGCTACAATGCTTGGCAAGCAGGGAATTATTCCGCAGGCAGATGCTGATAAAATCGTGGCAGAGCTTAAGAATATATTGAAGGATATTGATAACGGAAAGGTGGAATTCCTTATTGACGCCGAGGATATTCATATGAATATCGAGAAAATTCTTACCGACAGAATTGGTGATGCAGGTAAGCGTTTACACACTGGCAGAAGCCGTAATGACCAGGTTGCGTTGGATATAAGAATGTATCTTATGGATGAAACACAGGAAATCTGTGAAATGCTTGTTCATACAATGGAGGTGTTCTGCGACCTTGCAAAAGAGAACACTGATACCATTATGCCCGGCTATACTCATTTGCAGAAAGCACAGCCTATTACATTTGCTCACCACGCAATGGCATATTATGAAATGTTCAAGCGTGACCACCAAAGACTTTGCGACTGCCGTAAGAGAACAAATGTGATGCCCTTGGGTTCAGGTGCTTTAGCTGGAACAACATATCCTCTTGACCGTGAGTTTGTGGCAAAGGAGCTTGGCTTTGATGCAGTTACAATGAACTCATTAGATGGCGTTTCTGACCGTGATTTTGTTCTTGAACTTGCATCTTGTCTTTCAATTCTTATGATGCATATGAGCAGATTTTCAGAGGAATTGATTTTGTGGTCAAGTAATGAATTTTCATTCGTTGAAATGGATGATGCTTTCTCGACAGGCTCATCAATTATGCCACAGAAGAAAAACCCGGACGTTGCCGAACTTATCCGTGGTAAGACGGGCAGAGTTTACGGCAACCTTATGGGCTTGCT
>JAZNVD010000278.1:0-3061 GCA_045592645.1 Candidatus Ornithomonoglobus sp.
ATTATTAAAGTCAGTAATCTCTGTTATTTTTTTATCCTCAAAAAAGCTGTCGTTTATAACGGAATTTTCCGTAGTTGACGTGGGGGAAAGCTCAAGCTTTTTAATAATACTCTTTAAACCCAACTGAAGCAGTGTGTTATAAAGGTCGGGTGAATACTTATCAGGTGATTTTGTAATAATACTTTTGTCATAATCAATTGTCACAGGTACGTTTTTATCAATGGTAGCAAGGTCCTTACTCAAAAATGCCATATCTTTTTCGGCAATAAGGCTTGCCTTGATTTTGTCCGATACCTGTGCCGAGTCAATATTCTCATACATATTTTCGATAGTTGAAAACTGTGAAATAAGCTTTGCTGCAGTCTTTTCGCCGATGCCCTTGACACCGGGGATATTATCAGATGTATCACCCATAAGAGCCTTCATATCAATAAACTCTGTGGGAGAAACACCATACTTTTCCTTAACGGATATCTCATCAAAAAGCTCGGTAACACTTTGCCCCTGCTTTGTTGATGCAAGAACAACCGTTGTACCGCCCCCTGCAAGCTGCAAATCGTCACGGTCACCTGTTGCAATAAGACAATTTACTTTATCTTCACCGCAAATGCGTGATACTGTTCCTATAATATCGTCTGCTTCATAGCCTTCAACCTGAAGAATAGGAATATTCATATAGGACAAAATATCTTTCATAATTGGCATTTGTACCGCTAAATCATCAGGCATACCTTTACGGTTGGCTTTATATTCCGGGTACATTTTATGCCTGAAGGTAGGTGCTTTAAGGTCGAATGCCGCAAGGATATAATCAGGATTATAATCGTTTAATAGTTTTAAAAGAATATTAAGAAAACCGTAGATTGCATTTGTGGGTGTCCCGTCGGGTGCGGAAAGAGCACGAACACCGTAAAACGCACGGTTTATAATACTGTTTGAGTCAAGGATAAGAAGTTTTTTCATAATAATCTCCTTTAGTTTCTACTTAATAATATTTTACCGCAGAGCCCATTCTTTGTCAAGGGTTTGTACAATTGTGAAAGGTTCAAATGAGTTCATATATTGTTTACATTTATGACATACGGATTTAATAAGTATGTGTTAGAATAATGACATAAAGAAAATGGAGGTACGAATATGAGGGAATATCCATATAGTGATTCAACAGATGTAGTTATATACAATCCCCCCGTAAAGAAGAAAAGAAAAAGAAAGCCTAATCTTTGGGTGGTTGCCATCAGCTCTGCGCTTGCAGCAAGTATTTTTACTGTGGGTGCAATGACGGGTATTAATCATTTGACAAAGGAAAAGAATAACGGTATTCAGTATACAAACCGCATTGAGACGAGTGAGGGTGCGGCACAGACTCTTGCCAACAAGAAAGAGGGGGATGTTCTTACAATCCCCGAGATTGCCGCAAAGGTCGGACCATCTGTTGTTGGTGTTATAAATAAGACAGAAGTTCAGGCACAGCGTTATTGGGACCCCTTCAGCGGAAGATATTATTATAATATGGACCCGAATCAAAGCGGAGAGCTTGTTGAGAGAGGTTCAGGTTCAGGTATTATAATCAGTGCTGACGGTTATATTGTAACAAATCAGCATGTAATAGATGGTGCATCGGAGATAGATATAATTTTAAACACAGGCTCAACGTACGTTGCAAAAGTTATAGGCCAGGATGCGAAGACTGACCTTGCAATTATAAAAATTGAGCCAAAGGCAGAAGAACCTCTTACTGCGGCGGTTTTAGGTGATTCCACAACAATTGAAGTGGGAGAGCTTGCTGTTGCAATCGGTAATCCTATGGGTATGGAGTTTTCGGGCTCTGTGACGGCAGGAATTGTAAGTGCAGTCAACCGTACAATGACCATTGAAAACAGAACATATAACCTTATCCAGACTGATGCCGCCATAAATAACGGTAATTCAGGCGGAGCACTGATAAATCAGTATGGTGAAGTAATTGGAATCAACTCTGTAAAGCTTTCAACATCAGGCGTTGAGGGAATGGGCTTTGCAATAGCAATATCCGAGGCAAAACCCATAATTGACGATTTAATGAGTGCAGGATATGTAACAGGCAGACCTCTTGTAGGCATTGGAATATCAGAAACAAGATATGGACTGTTTATCAGTACAATTCAGGAGGGAAGCGGAGCAGAACGTGCAGGTTTGCAGGTTGACGATATGATTCTGGAGGTTGACGGTGAGGCGGTAACTTCAACGTCAGAGATAAATGAGATAAGAGATAAGAAAAAACCCGGTGACAAGCTTAAATTTAAGATTTTAAGAGAACGTGCCACCATGGATATAGATGTAGAGCTTACAGAAGAAAATGTTGCTCAATAAACACGATTTACAGTTTTAGTTTGGGGCTGAGAAATCAGCCCGTACCATCCTTTTTTTCATATGCCTGTGCAATGCACAGGCGATCCCCCAAGCAGAACACGCCACAATCCCCGGCGTGTTTTGTTTTGCAAAAAAAAGAGAGCTCAATTTGAGCTCTCTTTCATTTTCTTAACAAATGTATAGGGGTTGTTCTTTAAAATTTCAAGTCCGGTTTCCCATAATCCGTTTGCGTCAATAAGATGACTTACTGCACCGCGGATACTACTTTTATTAATGTGTTTTACATTAAGTATTTCCCCCATTGTTTCGAATTGTGTTTCATACCCACTCTGACGTGCATTATGACGGAAATAATCTATATCATAGGTTTTATCGGGTAAAACCACAGTATATTTCTGCGGTTTAACAGCAAACAGATAGGGGACATTGCCCATTTCCTCAATACCGTGCATACTTGTATTTCTCTCAAGTGAACAACCAAGCATCAGTATTTTTCCGCCAACCTGGGGAAGTTTGTATATGGGTGAATTACAACCGATAGGCGTAGAATCACTTTCGTGGTCTTTAATAAACCATTCAGCTCTGAATCCTATTGCAGAACAGGAGTGGGTAGGATTAATGCTTCTTATACTGTCATCCATATTACGGATATATTCGGTTACTGCACCCACGCATGAAGGTGACTTAATATAATCAAAAACGGGGTTTT
>JAZNVD010000279.1:0-1680 GCA_045592645.1 Candidatus Ornithomonoglobus sp.
ATTGCTTTCCTTTTTCTGCTGCTTTCCTTTTTCTGCTTTTCTATATTATAACATATTCATTTTACTTTGTCCATTGTCTTACCACAAAAATTTCTTTAATTTTTTGTCAAAAAATCTTGAGAAATTCACATTATTGTGGTATACTTTCTCTATCGACTACTAATCGGAGTGAAAATTATGATAGCAATTATAGATTACGGTGCAGGAAATCTGCACAGTGTTAAGAACGCATTAGATTATATCGGTGCCCAGTGGGTTATTACCCGTGACCCTCAAACAATAAAGAATGCCGACCATATTATACTTCCGGGCGTAGGTGCTTTCGGTGATGCAATGGAATGTATGAAAGAAAGCGGTCTTGTTGAGGTTGTTAAAGAGGTTGCAATGTCAGGAAAGCCCTTTTTGGGCGTGTGTCTGGGACTTCATCTTTTATTTGAAGAGAGTGAGGAAAGCCCTGACGCAAAGGGACTTGGAATATTCAAGGGCAAAATCAGGAGAATTCCCGATTGCGGTCTTAAAATTCCTCATATGGGTTGGAACAACATTGAGTGTTCCAAAGACAGTAAAATATTATCAAAGGACAATCCATTTGTCTATTTCGTTCATTCTTATTACATTGACCCCGAGGATAAGGATATTATATCATCCTATACCGAGTACGGCGAAAAGTTACCCGTAAGTATAGAAAAGGATAATATTTTTGCCGTACAGTTCCACCCTGAAAAAAGCGGTGATGCAGGGTTGGATATTCTTAAGAAATTTATCAGCTTATAACGGAGGCTTACATATGTACGCAAAAAGAATAATACCCTGCCTTGATGTTAAAGACGGCAGAGTGGTAAAAGGTGTTAATTTTGTTAACTTAATAGACGCAGGTGACCCCGTAGAGTGTGCCCGTGTCTATGACAAGGCAGGCGCAGACGAGCTTGTTTTTCTTGATATAACCGCATCAAGTGACGCCCGTGACACTGTTTGTGATATGGTTAAAAAGGTTGCGGAGTGTGTTTTTATCCCCTTCACTGTTGGCGGAGGCATCCGCACCGTTGAGGACTTCCGTAAAATCTTAAATGCAGGTGCCGACAAGGTATCCGTAAATTCTGCCGCAATAAAAAACCCACAGTTAATTGCAGACGCCGCAAAGAAATTCGGCTCACAGTGTGTTGTATGTGCTATTGACGCAAAGCGTAAGACAGACGGCAACGGATGGGAGGTCTACTTAAACGGAGGACGTGTAAACACAGGCCTTGATGCCCTTGAATGGGCAAAAGAGGCAGAAAGTCTTGGTGCAGGAGAAATTCTCCTTACGAGTATGGACTGCGACGGTACGAAATCAGGCTATGATTTAGAGCTTACCCGTGCTATATCCGAGGCCGTTAAAATCCCTGTTATTGCATCAGGCGGTGCAGGTACAATGGAGCATTTCCTTGACGCATTTAATGATGGCAAAGCAGACGCCGTATTGGCTGCAAGTCTGTTCCACTTTAAGGAAATCGAAATAATGGATTTGAAAAAATATCTTAAAAACAAGGGCATAAGTGTAAGATTATAAAAAAAGGAGCAAACTGCTCCTTTTTAATTTGCACATTTTTTACATGGAGTAAGGCCCGCCGCCAGTGCCGAATCCATCGTAACTGCATAACTGTTTTTCCCTCCGCAGTCAGGATCAAAATGATATCTCTT
>JAZNVD010000280.1:0-10421 GCA_045592645.1 Candidatus Ornithomonoglobus sp.
ACCGATTGACTGGGCAGCAATAATACCAACTGCCTCACCAATGTTTACAAGTGTACCTGTTGCAAGGTTCTTACCGTAACACTTCGCACATACGCCAATCTTTGACTTACATGTAAGAACTGAACGGATCTTAACCTTTGAAATACCGGCCTTAACAATCTTATCAGCCTGACGAAGATTAATCATCTCGCCTGCCTTAACAATCACATTACCTGTTGCGGGATCAACAATATCCTCCCATGAGGTTCTGCCCTCAATACGGTCAAACAACGGCTCGATGATTTCCTCACCGTCACGGATATCCTCAATTTCTGCATACTTGTTAGTACCACAGTCAATCTCACGAACGATAACATCCTGTGCAACGTCAACAAGTCGTCTTGTCAGGTAACCAGAGTCGGCAGTTCTAAGCGCCGTATCAGTAAGACCCTTACGTGCACCGTGAGATGATACGAAGTACTCAAGTACGTTAAGACCCTCACGGAAGTTAGCACGGATAGGAATTTCGACTGTTCTACCCTGTGTATCTGCCATCAGGCCTCGCATAGCAGCAAGCTGACGAATCTGGTTTGTCGAACCACGGGCTCCTGAATCTGCCATCATGTAGATGGGGTTAAACTCACCCAGGTGCTCAAGCATGGCATCTGTTACCTGTGCTGACGCATCTGCCCAGATTTTAATAACCTGCTCATAACGTTCTTCGTTACTCAATAGACCGAAACGGTACTTGGCTGTAATCTCCTCAACCTTCTTTTCTGCCTCTGCAAGAATTTCAGGCTTTGACTCGGGAACGTTGATGTCTGATACTGAAACTGTCAACGCACCGATTGTTGAATACTTATAGCCGGTTGCCTTGATATTGTCAAGCATAACAGCTGTAACTGAAACGCCGTGAATATCAATACACTTACCGATAATGTCACCTAACTGCTTCTTCTTGACAATAAAGTCAATTTCGTAGTCAAGGCACTTATCTTTATCTGTTCTGTCCACAAAACCAAGGTCCTGGGGAACATTGTTGTTGAATATAATACGACCTGCGGTTGTTTCAACAAGCTTTGTTACAACCTCACCGTCTATCTCCTTTGAAACCTGTACCTTAATACGTTCGTGCAATGTAATTGCATAGTTTGTATATGCAAGTAAAGCTTCCTCGGGTGATAAGAATGATTTCTTTGTTACAGTCTTTGCAAGCTCTAAGAACTTCTGAACTGATAGAGCTGCTGACTTTCTCTTGATTGTAATCTTAAGAGGTGCTACGTTTGTAATCTTTGTTTCGTTAAGACGTACTCTCTCAAGTGTCAATACATGCTCGAAAGCATCCTTCCATGATGAGAACTTCTCAAACTCTGTGCCTGTTGCAAATGACTCGGGGTTCTCCTTTGTTTCAAGGATAAGAGCCTCAAGTGCAGCCTGCTTTGATTCATCCTCGGCAATGATGTCATACATCTTCTTGTAGTCCTCACGAACTATTGTCAGATAGTATGAACCAAGAAGCATATCCTGTGAAGGAACTGCAACGGGATGACCATCCTGGGGCTTCAACAGGTTGTTCGCTGAAAGCATTAAGAATCTTGCCTCTGCCTGTGCCTCGGGTGACAGGGGAACGTGAATAGCCATCTGGTCACCGTCGAAGTCAGCGTTGTACGCTGTACATACAAGGGGATGAAGCTTAAGAGCTCTACCCTCAACAAGACGGGGCTCAGACGCCTGGATACCCAGACGGTGCAGTGTAGGTGCACGGTTCAGTAGTACGGGATGCTCCTTAATAACATCCTCAAGTACGTCCCATACCTCTACACGTGTACGTTCTACCATTCTCTTTGCACTCTTGATATTATGTGCAATACCGCGTGATACCAATTCCTTCATTACAAAAGGCTTGAACAGCTCGATTGCCATTTCCTTGGGTACACCACACTGGTAAATCTTCATTTCGGGACCAACTACGATAACTGAACGACCGGAATAGTCAACTCGCTTACCCAGCAAGTTCTGTCTGAATCGTCCCTGCTTACCCTTTAGCAGGTCTGAAAGTGACTTCAATGCACGGTTTCCGGGGCCTGTTACTGTTCTGCCACGGCGACCGTTGTTGATTAGTGCGTCAACCGCCTCCTGAAGCATACGCTTCTCGTTACGGATAATAATATCGGGTGCACCAAGCTCAAGAAGTCTCTTAAGTCTGTTGTTTCTGTTAATAACTCGTCTGTACAGGTCATTAAGGTCACTTGTAGCAAATCTGCCACCGTCAAGCTGTACCATAGGACGCAAATCGGGGGGGATTACGGGAACAACTGACAAAATCATCCACTCGGGACGGTTGCCTGAAACTCTGAATGCCTCTACGATTTCAAGTCTCTTTATGATACGTGCCTTTTTCTGACCCTGTGCTTCCTCAAGCTCTGCCTTTAGTGCCTCTGAAAGCTCCTCAACATCTATCTTTTCCAATAGCTTCTTGATAGCCTCGGCACCCATACCTGCCTGGAACGCACTGTCGCCATACTTTTCTCTGTACTCGTTATATTCCTTATCGGATAGTACCTGACCCTCTTCGATATCGTTGTTTACCGCATCACGGTTAACATCTGTTACGATGTATGATGCAAAATACAATACCTTCTCAAGCTGTCTGGGTGACAAGTCAAGAATCAGACCGATTGATGACGGAACACCCTTAAAGTACCAGATATGTGATACGGGAGTTGCAAGGTCTATATGACCCATTCTCTCACGACGTACTTTAGCCTTTGTTACCTCAACGCCACAACGTTCACATACCTTGCCCTTATATCTGATTTTCTTGTACTTACCGCAGTGACATTCCCAGTCCTTTGTAGGTCCGAAAATCTTCTCGCAGTACAAACCGTCCTTTTCGGGCTTTAAGGTACGGTAATTTATTGTCTCGGGCTTTGTAACCTCGCCGTATGACCACTTAAGAATGGTTTCGGGTGAGGCAAGTCCGATTTTTATTGCTTCAAAACTGTTAAATTCAAACATTTGAAACCCTCCATGTTATATCGTGTCAATTAAGATTAAAATTCATCATCGTCATAGTCTGACTCGTCAATGTCTTCATCATCGTCAAATGAGAATAAGTCGTCCATATCGGGCTCTTCCTCAAGTACCATGTTGGCATCGTCGATATTTGACTCATCAAGTGAATCCATAATTCCGTCAGCCTCTTCCATTGTGCCCATAATATCTTCATTAATAATATCATCATCTTCAAATGACTCATCAAGGTCAATCTCTTCCATATTATGGTTAAGAATTCTGATGTCAAGAGCCAATGACTGTAGCTCCTTAACAAGAACCTTGAATGATTCAGGCACGCCTGACTTGGGAATATTCTCACCCTTAACGATAGACTCGTATGCCTTAACACGACCAACAATATCATCTGACTTAACTGTCAGGATTTCCTGTAATGTGTAAGCTGCACCGTAAGCCTCAAGTGCCCAAACTTCCATCTCACCGAATCTCTGACCACCGAACTGGGCTTTACCACCCAAGGGCTGCTGAGTTACCAATGAGTACGGACCTGTTGAACGGGCATGAATCTTATCATCTACCAAGTGATGTAGCTTCAAATAATACATTATGCCGACTGTAACGGGGTTATCAAACTTCTCACCTGTACGGCCGTCATATACAACAGACTTAAATGTTTCGTTAAGACCTGCTTCTTCGAATGCTTCCTTAAGGTCTGCATCCTGTGCACCGTCAAATACGGGGGTTGCAATCTTAATAAATCTGTCGGGACGCTTTGTATCATAAGCCTCCAGTATAGCGTTACGGAATGTTTCGCTGTTAAGCTTTTCAAGCTCTTCTCTTGTCTTTAAGCTCAGGTTTCTGTATGCGTAACCAAGGTGCATCTCAAGAACCTGTCCAATATTCATTCGAGAAGGAACGCCCAGCGGGTTAAGCACGATCTGTAGCGGTGTACCGTCCTCAAGGAAGGGCATATCCTCCTGGGGAAGAACGCGTGATACGACACCCTTGTTACCGTGACGGCCAGCCATCTTATCACCTACAGAAATCTTACGCTTCTGTGCGATATAAACTACAACTGACTCGTTAACACCTGCTGATACTTCGTCACCGTTCTCTCTTGAGAACTTCTTAATATCTACAATAATACCTGATTCGCCGTGGGGAACACGAAGTGATGTGTCACGAACCTCACGTGCTTTTTCACCGAAGATTGCACGAAGCAATCTCTCTTCAGCTGTAAGCTCTGTTTCACCCTTGGGTGTAACCTTACCTACTAATATATCACCTGCATGAACCTCGGCACCAATTCTTATGATACCGTTTTCATCAAGGTCTTTCAGTGCTTCCTCTGATACGTTGGGAATATCTCTTGTGATTTCCTCTGCACCAAGCTTTGTATCTCTTGACTCACACTCATACTCTTCCATATGGATTGATGTGAATGTATCGTTCTTTACAAGCTCTTCACTGATAAGGACAGCATCCTCGTAGTTGTAGCCTTCCCATGTCATAAAGCCGATAAGAATGTTCTTACCAAGGGCAAGCTCACCGTTATCCATAGCAGGACCGTCAACAATGATGTCACCACGTGATACTCTTTCGCCTTCCTTAACAATTGGACGCTGGTTAATACATGTGCTCTGGTTTGAACGCACGAACTTAATTAAGTTATGCTCGTGACGTATACCACTGTCACCCATAATAACAACCTTGTCTGCTGATACCTTCTCAACAACACCGTCTTCCTTGGCAAGCACTGCTGAACCTGAATCCTTTGCAACCTTGTGCTCAATACCTGTACCTACGATAGGTGAATCTGTTGTCAATAGCGGAACTGCCTGACACTGCATGTTTGAACCCATCAGTGCACGGTTGGCGTCATCGTTTTCAAGGAACGGAATACAAGCTGTAACTACTGAAACAAGCTGACGGGGAGAAACGTCCATATAGTCAATCTTCCCTGGCTCAACCTCAAGAATTTCCTCACGGTGACGGGCTGATACCTTCTTTGAAAGGAATGCACCGTCTTCACCAAGGGGCTCATTTGCCTGTGCAATAATGTAGCCATCCTCAACGTCTGCTGTCATATATTCAATTTCATCTGTTACCTTACCGTCGATAACCTTACGGTAGGGAGCCTCAACAAAGCCGTACTCATTAACTCTTGCAAAAGTTGCAAGTGATGTAATAAGACCGATGTTGGGACCTTCGGGAGTCTCGATAGGGCACATTCTGCCGTAGTGTGAATAGTGAATGTCTCGAACCTCGAAGCCTGCACGTTCACGTGACAAACCGCCGGGGCCCAATGCTGAAATTCTTCTCTTGTGACGAAGCTCTGCAAGAGGGTTGGGCTGGTCCATAAACTGTGAAAGCTGAGATGAACCGAAGAACTCATTAATTGTTGCAATAATAGGACGGATATTTATAAGTGATGTAGGAGTGATAATCTCAAGCTCCTGTGTTGACATTCTCTCACGAACAGTTCTTTCCATTCTTGAAAGACCGATTCTGAACTGGTTCTGCAAAAGCTCACCAACGCTTCTTACTCGTCTGTTACCAAGATGGTCAATATCGTCAACCGAACCTGTACCCATTGCAAGATTCAGACAATAGTTGATTGATGCAAACATATCCTCTATTGTAATATGCTTGGGGCTAAGCTCGGGCATTCTGTACTCAATCTGGCGCTTGATTGTATCAACATCACCCTCAGCAGCTTCGATAATCTCGTTAAGGACACTACGTCTTACCTTGTCTGCCTTTACATTAAGCTCTGTAACGTCAAAGTCAACATACTCTGACAAATAAACCATATCATTTGAGAAAACAACAACCTTCTCGCCCTCAATGATAAGCTCTGCACGGTTAACACCTGCACGGTCGATTGTTTCAGCCATTTCTCTTGAAACGATGTCACCCTTCTGGGCAATAATCTCGCCTGTTCTGGGGTCAACAACATCAGCTGCAAGCTCATGACCGCTGATTCTCTCTTTGATTTCAAGCTTCTTATTGTACTTATAACGACCAACGCGCGCCAAATCGTAACGCTTGGGGTCGAACAACATATTATAAATAAGTGACTCGGCGTTCTCTACGTTTAAAGGCTCACCGGGACGAAGCTTCTTATATATCTCAAGAAGTGCCTCATCTCTTGAAGTTGAGGGGTCCTTCTCAAGTGTTGCCTTAACCTTCTTGTCGTCGCCGAACATTTCAAGAATCTGACCGTTTGTTTCAAGTCCCATAGCTCTTAAAAGAACTGTCATGGGAAGCTTTCTTGTTCTGTCAAGACGAACGGAGAATACATCGTTTGAGTCTGTTTCATACTCAAGCCATGCACCTCTGTAAGGAATTACTGTTGATTTATATAGAGGCTTACCGTTCTTATCACGTTCAAACTCGTAATAAATTCCGGGTGAACGAACAAGCTGGCTGACAATAACTCTCTCGGCACCGTTAATAATAAATGTGCCCTGCTCGGTCATTATGGGGAATTCACCCATAAAGATTTCCTGCTCTTTAATCTCGCCTGTCTCGTTGTTGATAAGTCTTACGTTAACTCTTAAGGGTGCGGCATACTTAACGTCGCGCTCCTTACACTCTTCAACTGAATACTTCGCTTTGTCCTCAAGCTTGTAATCATAGAACTCCAATGAAAGCTTTTCAGCGTGGTCCTTAATAGGAGAAACATCCTGGAATACTTCCTTCAGGCCCTCCTCAATAAACCATTTGTAGGAGTCCTTCTGAATCTCAATAAGATTTGGCATATCCAAAGCTTCTTTGATTTTCGCATAGCTGAGTCGAGTGTTTTTACCGGCTTTCTGTGCGTGTAACATTTAGAAAATCACCTCATCAATTAGTTTCTGTTTTCCTGTGTCGCCCGATTTCCCGAAAAACCGCATAACTACGCGTTTTTCTTCCCCTTGGAAATTTCTTCCCCGGAAAAATAGGGCAAACTCCTGATTTTATTATCATAACACAAATATTTTCCATTGTCAACACAAAAAACCAACTTTCCCCTGATTTTTTTACTTATTATATATAGTAACCAAATTTCGGTTGACACAAAAAGGGCAATGTGGTAAAATAGAATAGATAAAAAATCGCAAAGAGGGGATACTATGCCTAACTTTAAGTTTAATTTTGATTTTGTGCCTGTATCAAAAGATTTCATTGAGCATCATATGCCCAGTGCAAATCCTGCATACGTGTCAATATATTTATATATAATGTTCCTTGCAGCAGAAAACCGTCCTCAGGACACTGCCGACATTGCAAAAAAACTTAATTTTCTTGAATCGGATGTCGTAAATGCAATCAAATACTGGAACGACCGCGGTGTTTTTTCAGGAACGGGGGATACTGTTATTATAAAACGTACTGCCGACGAGGAAATTTCACACGAAACCACACGCAAGTCTGTGGATGAGGTTTCAAAGCTTATTGAAAATAATGCAGAGCTTGCAGATTTGTGTGCAATTTCCCAGGAAATCCTCGGAAAAACTCTGGGAAACAACGACCTTGAAACACTTTACTGGTTCTATGACCAACTGGGTTTTTCACCCGAGGTTATTACAATGCTTTTAGAATACTGCGTTTCTATGGATAAACGCAATATGAAATACATTGAAAAAGTTGCTATTACATGGCACGAAAACAACATAACTACCATGGATGAGGCACAGGAGTTTATTATGGGTGCTACAAAGAATGATGATTTTGTAACATCACTGCGTCAGCTTTTTGGAATAAATGACAGGGCTTTGTCAAAGACAGAGAAATTGTATCTTGATTCGTGGCGTGACAAGTACAATATGAGTGCTGATATGGTAGGTCTTGCTTACGAATATTGTATAATTGCTATAAGCAAACTGTCGTTCCCATACATTAACACCATTTTAAAAAGATGGTTTGAGCAGGGAATACATACTCTTTCCGATGCAGAAAAAGATCACGAAGCATATAAGCAGACTATTCCTGCATCAGAGCATGAAATGAGTCCTACACAGGACATATCAGATCTTGAAAAACAGTTTATGGCATCATATGACAGTGAATGATTTATGAGGTGCCCATTAAGGCACCTTGTTTGCTATAAACCCATGGAGGTAATACTATGTATGATATAATTATTATTGGTGGCGGAGCCGCAGGATTAAGTGCCGCAATTTACGCAATGCGCGGCGGAATGAAAACCCTTGTTCTTGAAAAGATTGCCACAGGCGGTCAGGCTAACAAGACGTATGAGGTGGACAACTACCCGGGTTTTTACGATTCACCCACAGGCCCCGATCTTATGGCGGCTTTTCACGAGCACGCAACTCGCTTCGGTACTGAAATCAGAGCAGAGGGTGTGCGTTCAATCGAAAACATTTCAGGCGACGTAAAAAAGGTTATTACCCGACGCGGAACATATGAAACAAAAACAATTATTTTTGCTCTTGGTGCCAGCCCGAAAAAGTTAGGTGTTCCTGGCGAGGCAGAGCTTACAGGTACAGGTGTCAGCTACTGTGCTACCTGCGACGGTGCTTTCTTTAAGGACAAGGATGCAGTTGTAATCGGCGGGGGAAACACCGCAATGGAGGACGCACTTTATCTTGCACGCTTCTGCAATCACGTCTTTGTTATGAACCGTTCAAAGAAGTTCCGTGCAACCAGAGCTTTGCTTGATAAAGTTAATAATGAGCCAAAAATAACAGTCTATACAGATATGGTTACGCAGAAATTTGAGGGTAACGGCAAGCTTGAAAAGATTATTGCAAGAAATATGGCAACAGGGGAGACAGGCTTTATTAATGCTTCAGGTGCAATTGTTGCAATCGGAGTAACTCCTGATACAGACCTTGCAAAAGCAAGCGGTGTTGAACTGTGTCCTTTAGGTTTTATAAAAACGGATATGTTCCTTAAAACTAACTTTGAGGGAGTCTTTGCCGCAGGCGACTGCAGACTTTCACCCTTAAGACAGGTTGTAACCGCCGCCGCAGACGGTGCAGTGGCTGCAACAACCGCTATTAACTATATCCTGCAAAAATAACCCCCGGGCAAACAAAGGAGTTATATTATGACAATAAATGTAACCGAAAAAAAACTGAGCTCATGGAGAATATTTCTTCTGATTTTTCTCGTGGTAACGGTCCTTGTATCAATAGCTTTTCTCTCTATAGCAAAAGACTCAAACGGCGTTGACTTGCCGTCTGACATTACCATGGAAATTCAGGACGGGGCGGGAGCTGCCAGTGTAGCAGATCTTTTGTACGATAATAATATTATCAAACACCCTCTTGTTTTTCGTATATACTCAAAAACAGGCGGATATGACGACTCATACCAACCGGGAACCATCACTGTGAAAAACGGTATGTCCTACACTGACATTCTTAAAGCTATTACGTCACACGACCGTAACAGCACTAAAATAACGATTCCTGAAGGATATACACTCAAACAAATTGCTCAAACTGTTGCAGATGCTAAATTATGTACGGTTGATGAGTTTTATTCGGTACTGGATCCGGCCCTTTATGATTATCGTTTTCTAAAGGAGCTTCCCCAACGCTATGCAAGACTTGAGGGATATCTTTTCCCCGCAACATATGATATTCAGCCCGGTGCAACACCTCAGCAAATTGTAGATATGATGCTTAAAACCTTTGACGAAAATTTTAGTGATACATACTATGCAAGAGCACAGGAACTGGGCTTCTCTGTTGATGAGGTAATAACTTTGGCCTCCATTATTGAACGCGAAACGAACGCAGACACGGAACGTGCAAAAGTTGCAGGAGTATTCTATAACCGTCTGGAAATAAATATGCCATTGGAGTCATGCGCAACAGTACAGTATGTACTTGGCGAAAACAAACCGGTTTTGTCTGTTGAGGATACACAGATTGATTCACCCTATAATACATATCGTAATTACGGCTTGCCAATAGGACCTATCGCGTCACCCGGAACAGATTGCATCAAGGCAGTTTTGTACCCGGAGGACACAGATGCATTTTTCTTCGTTTTAGGTGCTAACGGTGAACATATATTTTCAAAAACATTTGAAGAACACGTAAAAGCAATGGAAGCAAACGGATCATAATATGAACTACGATTTAGATGCCATAGTGGCACCCTATGTAACTGAATATATACGGGAACACACTTTAACAGAAAATCCACTTCTTAAGGAAATGGAGTTATTTGCAAAAGAAAATAACGTACCCATAGCCGAGCCGGAAACGGCACGGCTTATTTCCGTTATAACAAAGCTTGTACGACCTGCAAAAATTCTTGAGGTAGGCTGTGCAATAGGCTACAGTGCAATGATAATGTCGGAGAGTCTTCCCGAGGGCGGTCATATCACCACACTTGAATATGACCCGAAAATGGTAGAGCTTGCCAGACAAAACATTGCCCGTGCAGGACTTGACAGTAAAATT
>JAZNVD010000281.1:0-1985 GCA_045592645.1 Candidatus Ornithomonoglobus sp.
AGCCTACACCTGTGCCCGTTGCAACACCTGTGCCTACGCCCAGGGTTGTGTATGTACCGGTAACGCCCGCACCGCAGGCACCCGTGACACAGCCTCCGAGTTATGACTTTGGGTTTTAATTCAATTGACAATTGACAATTGATAATGGATGATTATATAAAGGATATGAGATTATGAAAAAAATCAAAGTCGTATGGAGTATATTATCAGTTGCCCTTATGGCTTTGATTTTCTTTTTTTCCCACCAGACGGCAGAGGTGTCCTCTGACACGTCAGGAGGTTTTGCACAGATACTTGCAGATGTCCTTGCAATCTTTTTTAAAGGTGAGGTCTATGAAAAGCTTTTATGGGTTGCACAGTGGCTTGTGAGAAAGTCTGCACATCTTATTCTTTTTGCACTTCTGGGGGTTTGTGTTTATAATTCCATTAACCTGCCAAAGGGCAGAAAGAGATTTTTAATTGCATTGATAATATGTATACTTTATGCGGTGAGTGACGAAATTCACCAGGGTTTTATCCCCGGCAGAGCCTGCAGAGCAACGGACATATTAATTGACGCAACGGGTATTGCCGTTGGCCAATTAATAATGCGGAGTGCGTAATGCGGAGTGTGTAATTAATTTTGCTTTTCGCTGTTGCGAAAAGCTTCCATAATTTCGCATTCCGCATTCCACATTCCGCATTTAAAATTACGACCGGAGGGAGGAATTTTTTTGGTAGTCGATTTCCATTCTCATTTATTTAATAAAATTGACGACGGTGCCGATTGTATGGCTACAACGTCAAATATGCTTCGTAAATCACGCAGTATGGGTGTTGACGCGGTTTTGTTCACGTCCCACTGTTATCCCACAACGGCGGAGGATGTTTCGAGATTTCTTAAAAAAAGAGAGTACCAGATGGGGTACTTCCGCTATGACCCTGAAATTGGTGACCCGCCCTTTATAGATTGCCCCAAATTCTTTTTTCGTGGCTGTGAGGTACATCTCACGGGGGATATTTCAAAAATTCCCAATATAAAGGAGCTTTGCATTGAAGATACCGATTATATGCTCCTTGAAATGCCTATGAAAATGTGGACGGACGAAACGGTTGAGAATGTGTACAAGCTTACAATTATGGGTATTAAGCCAATAATTGCCCACGATGAGAGAAATATGCACCAGAAAATGGAGTTAAGAAATGCTCTCTATGACCAGGATGTTTTAATACAGATTAATGCACCCAGTCTTTCAATGAAGGAATACAAAAAGGACATTGACCGCCTTTTCTCTATGGGTATGGCACACGTTATAGGTACGGATATGCACAATCTTACCTCACGTCCGCCTTGTATGGATAAGGCTCGCATAGCCATTAAAAAACGCTACGGCAGGGAGTGCTGGGAGTATCTTCACGACAATGCGACACGTATTCTCAAGGGTGAAACAATCTCCTACCGTGACTTTAAGAGCTTTAAAAAGCTTTCACCTTTTTCAAAGGAAGCGTGGCAGTGGCGGAAACCGTTGGAAAAATAATTAATAATTTTTGTTTTTATGCTTGACAATATTGCTGAAATTATGTATAATAATCTATACTAGTATAATTATGGATAATTATGATTTTAAGGAGAGAATAAAATGAAAAAGTTAGTTAGTCTAATGCTTTCAGCAGCAGTTGTGCTTTCATCAATGTCAGTATTTGCTGCACCTAATCAGTACGGTATTGAGCCCGAGACTGAGGTAGCAGTATCACTTGATACAAAGATTGGTACAACAGCAGCAAATGTTACAGATTACGAATCAGTGGCAAATGCGTTGGTGGTTGAAACAAGAACAGGTTCAGCTACTATCCAGGCAAAGTCAACGATTGATATGACAGACTTTGCCCAGAAGTGGGATGAGTTTGTTACAGCAGGTGCAGGCCTTGCCGCTACAAACTTCGGCATTGATGCAGAAACAGCACGTGCTGCAGTTTTAGAGTACGCAGAGCTTACAGGTGAGTTC
>JAZNVD010000282.1:0-2919 GCA_045592645.1 Candidatus Ornithomonoglobus sp.
ATTGAACATCTGTCAAGGTGTGCCATCGTGTCTTTAATGCCTTTTTTTCCATAGTCAAAAATGTGATTATTGCTGAGTCCGCACACATTTACGCCAAGGGTTTTAAGAACATCTGCAACCTCACCGTGTGATTTAAGGGGAGGTCCGTATTTTTCAATAGATTCTTCACTGTCTGTAAGTACACACTCAAGATTTACAAAGTTGATGTCATTTCCCTCAAAAAGGGATACAGTGTCATTAAACAGTGTGTCAATGTCTTTATTCTTGAAAAAAGGATTTGTGTATGATGTGGGTGATAAATCTCCCAAAAGCAGTGCTTTCATAAAATAGCTTACCTCCTGTATGATAACTCTGAAATCATTGTATCATAAAATATTTTTAAAAGCAACAGAGACCATTTAAAAGCACGTTAAATGTGTAAGCTTTAATTTTTGTTCTATTCTTGTACAAGGGGCATATAAATGGAATGAAAGCCAATTTCAAGGAGGAAGCAAAATGGAAGAAACCAATATGTACCGTGATATTGCCATAAGAAATAACGGCGAAGTTTATATTGGAGTGGTAGGCCCTGTACGTACAGGCAAGTCCACCTTTATTAAAAAGTTTATGGATACTCTTGTGATACCAAATATGACAGATGTTTATCAGGTGGAACGTACCCGTGATGAGATGCCGCAGTCGGCAGGTGGCAGGACCATTATGACCACCGAGCCCAAGTTTATTCCCAATGAAGCGGTTGAGATTTCTCCCGGGGACAATGCCCATATGAGAGTTAGAATGATTGATTGCGTGGGATATATCGTAGACGAGTCCCTGGGGTATGAGGAAAACGGCGAGCCAAGAATGGTAACAACACCGTGGTTTAATGAGCCTATACCGTTTAATGATGCAGCAGAGCTTGGAACTAAAAAAGTAATCTGTGACCATTCAACCATAGGTCTTGTTATAACCTGTGACGGAACTTTTACCGATATTCCAAGAAGTAGCTATGTGGATGCGGAGGACCGTGTAATATCGGAATTGAAAGCAATAAATAAGCCTTTTATTGTGTTGCTTAATTCTGCTCAACCTAATGGTCATATTGCATTATCTGTGGCACAGGAAATTGCTACAAAGCACAATACGATGGTCTTGCCTATAAACTGCGAGGAGCTGTCAGGTGATGATATAAAGAACATAATGAATGAAATACTTATGGAGTTTCCCATAAAGGAAATAAGAATTGCAACACCTTCATGGCTTAATGAATTAGGGGAGGACCACAAGCTTTTGGGGGATATTTCAGATTGTGTAAAAAAAGCAGTTAATGACGCATATAATGTGCGTGACGTAAAGAAGATTGTTACAGCGTTAAATGAGCCTGAATTTATTGAGAGTGCCGCAACTGTCCGTACGGATTTAGGTCAGGGGACGGTAAAAATATCCGTAAAGCTGTGTGACGGTGTATTCTATGATTGTCTTACAGAGTGTTCGGGAACAGAAATCAAAAATGATGAGATGCTTCTTAAGTATCTTCGTGATGTAGCGGTAATGCGAAAAGAATATGAGCATATTAAGGATGCCCTCGAATCAGTACGGCAGACGGGCTACGGAATTGTGTCCCCGACAAGTGATGAAATGATTTTAGAGGAGCCGAAGATTATAAAACAGGGCGGACGCTACGGTATTAAGCTGAAAGCCAATGCCCCCTCTATCCATATGATGAGAGCAGATATTGAAACTGCCGTAACTCCTATTGTGGGGACAATAAAACAGTCAGAGGAATTGGTCGAACATCTACTTGCAGAGTATCAGGATGACCCGACTCGTTTGTGGGAAACAAATATTTTTGGTAAGACCTTGAATGAACTTGTAAACGACGGACTTAAAAATAAGCTTGAGAGAATGCCCCAGGAGGCACAGGGTAAGCTTCGTGAAACATTAGAGAGAATTATCAATGAGGGTAGTGGAGGACTTATTTGCCTTATTCTTTAAGGGATGGTGGAAATTATTTGAAAAAAATTCTGGCAGGAATATTTGCGTTAGTTCTGTGCGGTTGCAGTTTTAATGATGGCTATGGCATAACATTAAAAAAAGAGGAGCAGGAAAGTGATTACTCCACCGTATATGCAGAAATTCTTGAGTTTCGTGGCATTAAAAACAAAGAATATCAGTCACAGCTGAACATATCAATTGAGGACACTGTAGAGGATGCAATACATCAGTTTGATTCAATTGCACAGGAGGCAAAGGAAAATCTCCCTGCAGGGGTGAAGTCATCATTGTACATCACGCAGAAGGTAAAGAGAAACACAAAAGATTTTGTTTCCTTTATAATGGAGCATTATATATTTACGGGCGGTGCTCACGGAACAACCTCGTGGTATCCGAGAACTGTTGATGTTACCTCGGATACCCCACACGATTTAACGTTAGGTGAACTGTTTACAGTTGATGATTATCTTGATAAGATAAATGGAATAATTAAAAACAAGGTAGAAGCTAATCCCGACATATACAGTGAGTTATGGGAAGAGCCGATAGTTACAAAGGAGAATGAAAACAGATTTTATTTAACGGATGACAGTCTTGTTATTTTCTTTCCGCCCTATGAATTGAGCTACTATGCAAAGGGGTTTATTGAGTTCCCCATAGAACTTAAGGAGTTATCACCTTATTTAATTGATAAAATAAAAGTCCACTCGGGTTGAGTGGACTTTTATTTATGCTTTGTATACCAGTTTTCCGCCGATAATATTTTTTTCAATGTTGATGTCATTATCAAAGATAATAATATCAGCGTCATAACCTTCTTTAACGGCTCCCTTATTTGCAAGGTTAACAACCTTTGCAGGGGTCTGGTTTGCCATATAAACGGCTTCCTCTATGGGTAATTCCGCCATATTAATCATATTACGGATAAGTCTGTCGCAGAATGCA
>JAZNVD010000283.1:0-4984 GCA_045592645.1 Candidatus Ornithomonoglobus sp.
TCAATATAGTAAACTTTGTCGCCATTGGAGATTACTTCTCTGTCAAAGTCATTTCTGTTCCAGTCAAGTCTTAAAAATGACATTTGATACTTCTCGCGGTCAAGATTTCTATATATATCCTGAATAAGGCTTGTTATTCCACCATAGTTAAAGCTATTAACACACACAAGAATTTTTTTCATAGCTTATGCTCCAATCAATTTCTGAATCTTATATCTTAATTTCAGTATCCAAATACAATGGGTTGCAAGCCATAGTGTTATGTATGGCTTTGTCATTTTAATTCTTTGTTCTGTAATAAATAGTTTCAGAAGGTCAAAGAATGGTTTGTTTTCCTTTACAGTATCTGCGACCAATACTTTAAAAACATCACTCATAAGGTCGCTTTCCATATATTCTGCTGCAATACGAGAAACATAACTGCCCTTAAGGTATTCCTGAATCTCCGAAAATGCCTGAAACTTGTCTGTGTTTATTACCTTACGTGCCTTGCCCATAATACTGTCACGACGAATGCGGTAGTAATACATCTGCGACTCGTCAAGAGCTACCCTTTCGCACAAGCCAAAAATTCTATAAGTAGTGAATAAATCCTCATAAATCTTACCGTAGGGATAACGAATCTCCTTAAAAAGTTCAATTTTATACAGCTTGTTCCATGCAAAATTGTTTAACTTCATACGAAACAGAGCTTCCATTATCTCTTCGCCCTCAAAGACGGTTACATCCCCTGTCTTACAGGGACGATATTCCATATCGTCATCGTAGATGTTACAAGCATAACACATGGAAACGTCTGCTTTTTGCGTTTCTATTGCACCTAAAAGCTTCTCAAACATCTGGGGTGCAATATAGTCGTCACTGTCTATAAAGCCTATATATTTACCCTGTGCAATTTCAATTCCTGCATTTCTTGCATCAGACAGTCCGCCATTTGGCTTATGTATAACTTTTATACGACTATCCGTTTTTGCAAGTTCATCACATATTGCACCGCAATTATCCGGTGAGCCATCATCAACCAAAATAACCTCAATATCTGTTATAGTCTGGTTTAATATACTTTTAACACAATGCTCCAGGTATTTCTCTACCTTGTATATGGGAACTACAATACTTATAAGGGGTTTATCCATCATTCTACCTCTTTACCAATAACATGAGTTTTCAACATTACCCGAGGACTTAACGCCCTCTTCAGGTAAGGGCCTTACCCAATACTCGTTATATAACTTTGAGATCACGGGGTGATTGTCCCATCTCTTACCTTTTATTCCAAATAATATCTGTGTGGCACCACCTGTATGAATTGCGGTCTTTCCTGCCTGCTTTAATCTTACTGCTAACGGGAAACCGTATGCACCACAACCTAATATTGCCACATCAAAGTCAATTTTCATTGCTTCGTTGTACATATAATCCCACGCCGCAAACCAGTCGGCAAATCTCTCGTCCTTTTGCCCTGCAATGGTCTGCACTGCCTTTAATGTCTTTAATTCGAACTCAGGGAGAATATCCTTGTTTTCAAAAAGTAACTCTCGCTTTTCGTACTGTGCCTTTATAGACTCTGTAAAGGGATGAATTACTAGTACCTTTTTACCTGCCAATCCCTTACTCCATGGGGCATTATAATAATACGGTTCTGCACAACGCAATGGGATAAGTGCTGCACTGTCGCTTATGTAATTGTCAATTAAATAATCCTGCATAAATGTATCCCAAGTGCAAAGTATGTCAACCCCGGGAATAAGTTTTTCCATATACTCAGCGAAACGCTTTTCCATTTCTGCCCCGTATGGGAATACACCTGCATTGTTATGTAAAGTATCAAGACGTTTCTTCTCCGGTGTTTTCTTTGCACCGTACTTGATACCCAGGGCATCTGCCGTGGCTCTTGCCTCTGTTTCACCAAAACGTCCCATCATAAAGGGCTCACCCGATATAAGCTTATTATATACAAGCTTGTGGGCGTCATCTGTTGACATTACTGGCTTGTTGTACTTCGCAGGTTTAACGAACTTTCCAAGCTTTAATCTGCGCATTGCAGTTCTTATAAAGTTCTTACAGTAATATCTTCTCCATATACATTTATTACTCACGGTTATCTCCTTTTCAGGTATGTAATTATAGCCTTTGGGCCAAAAACACCATATATCAGACTAATAAGCTTATATTTCTTATTGGTTGTGTATTTTCCATACTTAAAAATATCACTTGTTTTATAATACTCGTTATAAAATTTATCAATATTGTCTTTTTCTTTTAGTCTCATACCCTCAGTAATTCCATTTGTGTATATGCCAATATAAAACTCATATACATCTGCCCTTACACTGTCTGTAAAATTACCGTTATGAAAATAATCTGCACCGATTTTTGTTACATTAAGTTTTGATGTGGCACGACGGAAAATTCCCATTTCCGACGGATTACGTGATAAAGATTCCTCAACAATATTACGTTTATAGAACTCTTCATCAACTATTCCAAAGCTCTTCGCATTAGCAAGAACTATGAACGTCCACAGCAGATCTTCGTGTATATAACCTTTCTTAAATCGGAAATTATTATCGTTAATATACCGAGTCTTATACACCTTATCCCACGCAACAAGAGAGAATTTCTTTTCTCTGAAGCCAAGCTTTATAAGGAATGACAATAGTTCCTGCGTATCTTTACAATTTATATCATAATTACCCCAGGTGTTTTTAATCAATATGTCAGGGTTCTTATACTTATCTATTGCATCATTAATGATGTCAAGGGCACTGTCTCCTTCCATTCCATCATCACTGTCAATAAATATAATATACTCACCATTAGCCACATCAAGCCCTGCATTTCTTGCATCAGCAAGGCCGCCGTTGGCCTTGTGAATAACTTTAATTCTGCTATCACCTTTGGCGTAACCATCGCACATCTCACCACATTTATCAGGTGAGCCGTCATCTACCAATATAAGCTCAAAATCTCTAAATTTTTGATTTAGAATACTTTTCACACAATCGTCAAGGTATTTCTCGACATTGTATATTGGAACTATTATACTGAATTTCATATGTAATAACCTCTATACTCCCAGAAGAAATGATATACATTTGTCCCTGTAAATATATAGAACAGGAACACTGCTATTACTGCTCCGTATGCTATCAATCTGTTCTTAGCACCTTCAAAGGTATCAAGCAGTCTTGGCACAAGAAGCAATAGCATAAACATAAAGTCATATACCATTCGCATCGCCGTTGGATTTACGAAAGCTGCAAATAATCCCATTGACGCTAAAAACAAACCATTGTAATAATGCTGAACATACCCTGTTGTGTCCATCGCAAATACTTTTTTGTATAATACTATTGATACTATCATAATTATTGCCAGAAGCGTGGCAAAAGTAGTTGGAGTACCCATGGAAATCTCTGCGTAATCATATCCAACCAAAATAGTAATTATTTCAAACAATGGGCCTCTGAATATTAAGAATCCTACAGATGCAACACAAACCGTTGCAATATACGGTTTTGTTATTTTTTTGTTTGCGATAAAGTAGAACACTATAAATACAAGTGTCGACTTATGGAACATAGCTCCTAAAAGAACACACATAAGAAACTTGAAAAACTTTCGTGTTTTTATGTATTCATAGCCACATAAAATGCCTATTGCAACCGATAAAACCTGGCGATAACCTGTAAGAGAGAACATGAAATACAAGAAACCTGCATATATCATATAGCTTATAAAGGGATCGGTCGAGTTCTTGTAAATAAACCTGCCAAATGCCGACATAAATATAACCGCAACAACGAAATTATACACGACTCCGCTATCGGTAAATATGCCTATAATTCTCTCAAACAATACGAAACCCGGTTCAAAGTACTGCGTCGGGTCACCCTCAATGCTGTAGTACTTGGGGAAATTTCCAAATACCGTTGCCCATGGTAAATCTTTATGCTTCATAAAGTTATCAAGATAGTTTATGGTATCGTTTCCTACCCATTCGGCACGAAGTCCGCTTATAAGTATCCATTGCAATGATGCTAATACGCAGAAAATTTTCTTATTTTTTCTTTTACGTTCCTCTGTTCGCGAATTGTTATTCATATAAAGGAAAATCCACGCCCATAAAATGTCCAATACTATATTTACAATAAATATAGTATTGGTAGCACTTCGTAATAGATATAAATTGCTCATTTATTTCACCTGTTGTTATTTTTTTATTCGTAATTTTTTTAATACCTTATTAAATAACATACCATATTCACCTTTGTTGGCAAAAATAATTTGTCTGGCAGCACTCTCTATTCTTCTACTGATAGTAAGCCATGGTGTCCAACCCATAATCTTTATTATGGCCTTTTCCATATCAACATCTTCCATTATGTATCGTGGATGTTTTATTGGCATATCCATAGAGTATGTTTTTCCAAAAAATACGGGCTGTAATCCCTTGGGAATCTTTTTCAGAGAGTTCGTTGCATGAACACTGTCATCAGTAAGTCCAATGCAGGTTATCAAATTCTTTGTGGGGGTAATGTCAAGCCTGTTATTAAGTCTGCCACCCATAGAAAACTGATATGTCCATGCACTCAATCTTCCACCATTGAGAAGTATATTACGACGCTTCTCTCCACGTTTAACAAATGTTTTTGCGTCATTCTTATAACGGTAGTTCTTTCTGAAACACTCCATGGCGTATGTGTCTTCCATAAAGGACATTTCATAATCCATATCATCCCACGCACGCTTCCAGGTTGCCCAGCCCCAACATGAACTAATATTTGTGAAACCGTAGCTATATGGATTTTTAGTATATTGACCCATATGGCACATACCTGAAATCCTATGTATTCTCTGATCATCTTTATACTTTTCCAGAATCTCATTGCAAAATCTGAAAAAGTCGGGTGTTACTACGATGTCATCTTCGATTATGATTAGTCTGTCCTCGGTTTCAAAGGCTTTACTTACGCCTGAA
>JAZNVD010000284.1:0-2252 GCA_045592645.1 Candidatus Ornithomonoglobus sp.
TATAATTGCAATTATAATTACAACCACCCCTGTGATTATCCAATACTTTTTCGGGACTTTTTTTATTTTCTCCGACGAATTCTTTATTATTTCTTTTCCTGACATTGTTTTCCCTCCGACACGCAACAATTTTTTTCATTATTATATACTTTATTTTACTGTTATTCAATTAAATTTCTTTACAATTTACGGAAAATTTACATATTATTATAATATTATACAAACATTAAAAGAAAATTAAAAAGGAGTGTATTTACACTCCTTTTCCCTCATTTTCCAATAACTGTGGCGTTACGTACACCGTATTATACCCCTCATATATTACCATGCCGGGTTTTGCACCGTTGGGTTTTTTAACATTTCTTATCTCTGTATAATCAACGGGTACCTGCGTACTCTCTCTTGCTTTTGAGTAATACGCCGCAAGACGTGCCGCTTCTAAAATTGTTTCCTTTGGTACGTCCTTGTCAATGCCAAGCTTGATTATAGTATGAGAGCCGTGAATGTCCTTTGTATGGAACCACAAATCCGATGAATTTGCAAACTTAAGAGTAAGATAATCATTCTGGGTATTGTTTCTTCCCACATAAATATCAAAACCGTCACCTGAAACAAAGTGCATAGGCTTTGAGGCTTCCTCCTTTTGCTTACGCTGTGCATTGGCACTGTGCTTTATATATCCCTCCTGGGCAAGCTCTCTGCGGATTGCAGTTATGTCCTCAATCCTGTCCGCTGTTTCAACCATTGCAAGGGTGCTCTCAATATACTTAAGCTCTGCCTCACTCACTTCAAGCTGTTTCTGTGCCTCAATCTGTGCCGTTTTTGCCTTATTGTACTTCTTATAATACTTCTGTGCATTCTGTGATGGTGAAAGCCCCGGGTCAAGTTCAATTTTTACTGTCCCCATATCAACATCAAAATAGTTTTCAACCTCAACAGATTTCTGTCCCTCTGATATACGATATATATTGGCAGTTATAAGCTCCGCTCTCTCACGGTACTTATCCATGTTCTCCGCATCCTTAAGGGTGCGGTTTAAAATGTCAAGCTTCTTTGAAACTCTCTCACGGGCATTACTTAAAAGCTTTGTAAGGTCTGCGGTCTTCTGCCTCATCCTTTCACGGACATCACGAAGATGATAAAACTCATCAACAAGTCCGTTCATTGTTTCATACTCTTTTATCCTTGCCAAAGTTTCATACTGCATTATTGGAGTTGCCGAAAACTCTACAAGCTTACCCGTCGTAATATCCTCTACCATACAGGGGCTAAATTCCCCTGACATCACAGTATCACGAAGCTTTAAAATCTCAAGCTTAAGCATTGCATTCCGATTAATGTTAACCGTTTCTGTCAGCACATCAGTCGTATCAAAAACCTTATATAAAAGCTCTCGTGCCGTAAGGGGGCTTATTCCTCCCACCTCACTTATAAGTGCCCTGTCCGCCTTAAACTCTGCAAGATTGAGTTCACTGTTATTATCCCACAAAATCAGGTCTTTTTTCTCCTGCCGTGGGGGAAGCTCATAAACACCTCCAGGCAGAATTTCTCTTACGGAGCTCACCGTATCATCAATTCTTTTTATGGAATCAATTATGCGACCCTCGGGATTTACAAGAATAATATTTGATTGACGGCCCAGAATTTCAACATAGATATACTTGGTAGTTTAATCCCCCAGTTCGTCATAACTGACAACAGAAATCTTTACGATTCTTTCGAAGTCTATCTGCTCGATGCTTTTAATCTTTCCCGAATTAATATGCTTTCTTAAAAGCATACAAAATAACGGTGCCGCCTTTGGGTTTTTCTTTGTATAATCCGTCAGATGAAATCTCGGGTTTGCCGAGCTTGCCGACAAAAGAAGCTTATAGCTTTTATCAAGGGTACGAACAGATACAATAATTTCATCCCGTTCAGGCTGATGTATTTTATCGACTCTGCCGTCAACGAGGCACTGAAGTTCTCCGACGAGCGCCCGTATAGCCACTGCATCAAGTGCCATATTATCCGTCCCCTCTCTCTATCAGTTCAAGTTTGGCAAATGCCGCCATAAGTCTTTTTGTTCCGGCATTGTCAAAATCAATTACAACTATTGCATCCTTGCCTATCGCCTGGGATGAAACAACAGTACCGTCACCAAACTTACCGTGCCTTACACGGTCATTAGGTTTAAAGTCAAAGACGGGAATTGCAGCCTGTGGCTCTTTTTGCTTTGGCACTGTCCATCTTATTTCAGGTCTTACAGAAAC
>JAZNVD010000285.1:0-3297 GCA_045592645.1 Candidatus Ornithomonoglobus sp.
CATCTTAATGTAGAGGCAAATTCAGGCACAATTAATCCTCTTGATCCTGAATCACTTGAGGTGATTGACAAGATTTATGACTCTCTGTTACCATATTTTTCAGCGGATATTGTACATATCGGTTTTGACGAGGCATCGGGACTTGGTAAGTACCAGACAGAAGAGGAGTGCAAAAGACGCGGTAAGGGCGAAGTATTTATGGATTGGTTGGAGAAAGTTACTGATCTATGCCATGACAAATACGGCAAGAAGGTAATGTTCTGGGGTGATATGCTCAGAGACCACACAGAGGTATATGAAAGACTCCCCGAAAACGCAATTCCTGTTGTATGGGGTTATGAGGACCTGGCTAACAATATGAAGGAACGTGACCTGCAGAAAATCACAAGCCGCGGGGTTAAGACCTTCTATGTAGCACCGTCAACCAACACATACCAGACCTATACCGGCAGATTTGACACAGCGGACAATAACCTGAGAACGTTAGCGGAGCTTGGCGAAGACTATGGTGCATATGGTTATCTTGTGTGTCATTGGGAAAATCCGTTTGGTGCGCAGAACATTGTATGGGATTATATTCCTATGGCGTTGGGTGCACAGTATTCATGGAAAACGGGTATAAAGCAGCAGGGAGGCTGGAGAAAACCGCACTTTGTGCGTAATGCACAGCAGTATGCGGATGAATATATGTTTGGTGCGAAAATTTCGGCATATATGCGTGAGCTGTCAAACATATATATGCTTGAGCCTGAACGAATTCACGGCGGTACACAGGTTGAGTCTGCCATCACAATGCCGTTGGATACAGATATACGTCCTAACTTCTTTGCTTTCTCGGACGGTTTTGCATTTAACTATGAACAGGTAATAAAACGAACAAAATATTATATGGACAAGATTGAAGCAGTAGAAATGGACAATTTGATGAAGCGTCAGATTTGTGTCAACTGTAAAATGAACATCCTTGGCGCAGAAATTGCAATTTACAAGATTTGTGGCGGAGTGTCAAAGGACAAGGCAAAGGAAATGCTTGACCTTGCAAACCAGATAATTGACGAACACTCATCAGTATGGAAGGAAATGAACTACGAGCATGGTCTTGAGGGATTGCTCGACAAGCTCATCGCCCGCCGTGACGAAATTGCAAAATTAGTATAATAGAGGAGATTTAAATATGTTATATACAGACGGACAACAGGATAAATATGATATGATATTCCCTATGCCCATTAAAGAGGAGCATACGGACGAATTTTACACCCTTAAAAATTCATATTGTACAGAGGATTTGATTGAATTTTACAATGCAACAAAGAATGGTACAGAGGATATCAAATTAGAGAAAAATGCTATGCTGGGCAGAGAGGAATACACAATTAAGGTTGACGGTAACGGAATTGTCCTTTGTGCATCCTGTGAGGAGGGTTTTTTCAGGGCGCTGACATCTGTTCGTCAGCTTATCAGACGAGAGAGCGACAAGCGTTGTCAGTACACAGAGGTTCACGATAAGCCTGCCTTTGAAAAGCGTGGCTTTATGCTTGACATCAGCCGTAAAAGAAAGCCTAAGGTTGACTATATCTGCGAGATGATTGATTTTATGGCGGGTATGAAATATAACGAATTCCAACTGTATATGGAGGATTTCTGCTTCAAGTATTCGGAATTTCCTGAATATACAGAAGATTTGGATGTATTGACACCGGAGGATATTATTAGGATTGACAAATTCTGTACAGAACGATTTGTTGAGCTTGTCCCGCATCAGAACGGTCTGGGACATATGTCAACATGGCTTGCACAGCCTGAGTTAAGACATCTTGCAGTAGGCAGCACAGAGGTTGACCCCCTTAATATAGAGGCAAATTCAGGCACAATTAACCCTCTTGACCCCGAATCCTTTGAGGTTGTTAATAAAATTTACAAATCACTTCTTCCGCACTTCTCATCAAAACGTGTACATATCGGTCTTGATGAGGCATTAGCGCTGGGAACTCATCAGACCAAGGAGGCTTGTGACAAGTACGGTGTAGCAAAGGTGTTTATTGATTGGTTAAAGAAGTTGACAGACCTTTGTGAAAAGGAATACGGTAAGAGTGTAATGTTCTGGTCAGATATGCTCAGAACATATCCGGAAGCATATCCTGATATACCAAAAAATGCAGTACCGGTTGCGTGGGGTTATGAGGATATGGCCAACCAGCTGAGAGAAAGAGAGTTGTATAATCTTAAGGCTAACAATATTGAGAAGTTTTATGTAACGCCCGCAACCCAGACTTATGATTGTTTCACGGGCAGATTTGATTCAGCGGATATGAATCTTCGTATGTGGGCAGAAATAGGTCAGGATTATGGTGCATACGGCTATCTTGTGTCACATTGGGCAAATCCTATGGGTATTTCGAACACAGTTTGGGCATATCCGGCAACAGCATTGGGAGCACAATATGCATGGAATCCGGGCATAAGACAGCAGGGCGGCTGGAGAAAACAGCATTTCAGACGCAACGCACAGAGATATTGTGACGAGTATGTATTCGGTGGTGCAAAGATTTCAGCATATATGCGTGAGATTATGAACTCATACTTGTTGGCGCCTGAGAGAATTCACGGCGGTGAGCAGGTTAGAGCCGCAATGATTATGCCTCTTGATAGCACCGTTGTTCCCAACTTCTTTGATTTCAAGAACGGTTTTGCGTTTGCATATGAGGAAATCAAGGACCGAGTAAACTATTATATGGAAAAGATTAAGTCAGAGGACTTTGATGATACTTACAAACGTGAGCTTATTGTTAACTGTGAGATGGAGATTGTAGGTTGTGACCTTGCTATCTACAAGATTACAGGAGAGATGTCAAAGGAATTGGCCGAGAAACTTGTTGATAAGCTTGATTGGATAATTGCCGAGCATACAGACTTGTGGTTAACGAGAAACTATCGTGTTGGCATGGAAGTATATGTGAATGCTATGAAGGCACGCAGAAACGAAATTGAAAATTTTATAAGGAAGTAAATTATGGTATTTAAAACAGGTGAACAGGATAAATATAATTATATATTTCCCCGTCCCAAGCAGGATGAGTTTTTTGAGGATAAGAGCTACACATTAAAGTGTGAGTACAAAGACGGTGACTTATTGTCTTTCTATAATGAAAACAAGAACGGAAACTGTGATATTGCAATCACAAAGGACCTTATGCTTGACCGTGATGAGTATATTCTGAAAATTGACGATAACGGTATTGCAGTCACCGCATCCTGCGATGACGGTGTGTTCCGTGCTTTGACATCACTTCGTCA
>JAZNVD010000286.1:0-10093 GCA_045592645.1 Candidatus Ornithomonoglobus sp.
AAGTAATGAATTTTCATTCGTTGAAATGGATGATGCTTTCTCGACAGGCTCATCAATTATGCCACAGAAGAAAAACCCGGACGTTGCCGAACTTATCCGTGGTAAGACGGGCAGAGTTTACGGCAACCTTATGGGCTTGCTTACAATGATGAAGGGTATTCCCCTGGCATATAATAAGGATATGCAGGAGGATAAAGAGCAGATATTTGACAGCATTGATACTGTTAAGCTTTGCCTGCCCGTATTCTGTGATATGATTAGCACAATGAAGGTTAATAAGGCAAATATGTACGAGGGTGCAAAGGGTGGCTTTACAAATGCTACCGATGCGGCGGACTATCTTGTTAAAAAGGGTCTGCCCTTCCGTGATGCACATTCAGTTATCGGCAATATGGTATTCTATTGTATTGAGCACAATAAAGCAATTGACGACCTTACAATGGAGGAAATGAAATCATTCTCCGAGATTATTGAGGAGGATATTTATGAGGCAGTTTCAATGGAAACCTGTGTAAACGACAGAGCCGTAATCGGCGGACCTGCAAAAACGGTCACTTTGAACGCAATAAGCGAGGCTGAAAAATACATAAATAGTATAAAATAACAGCGATTTTTGGGCAGTACCACAAAATGTGGTATTTGCCCTATTTTTTTGTTAAAAACCCTTGAAATATCAAGGAAAATGTGGTAGAATGATAATATGTTAAAAGTGTACACATTTTAAGGTCAAAAACCTTGAAACTTTGACGGTTTTTTTAGGAAAAAGACTTTACAAAGCCAAAAAAATCGTGTATAATAAAAACAAAACCAAATAAAACAAAAAAATCAAAAAATGAAAGAGGGCAGAAGTATGTATAAGTCAGATTACGAAATCAAAAAAGAACTTTGCGAAATCGGTCGTCGTATATACAATGACGGTTTCGTAGCCGCAAACGACGGTAACTTCTCAGTTAAAGTTGATGACAACACATATTTCGTTACTCCCACAGGCGTATCAAAGGGTTATATGACACCTGATATGATTTGTGAGGTCGACGGAAAGGGTAACCTTAAGAAACCCAATGGTCAGTGGAGACCGTCATCAGAGTTTAAGATGCACTTAAAGGTGTATGAGCAGAGACCTGACGTTAAGGCAGTTGTTCACGCACATCCCCCGATTGCAACATCATTTGCTATCGCAGGTATTGCACTTGATAAGTTAATTATGCCTGAGGCTATTATCTTCCTTGGTGCAGTTCCCATTGCACAGTACGGTACACCGTCAACAATGGAAATTCCCGAGTCATTGGAGCCGTATCTTCAGGATTATGACGCAGTTCTACTTGCTAACCACGGTGCATTGTCATTCGGTTGCGATTTGAACACAGCGTTCTTCAGAATGGAATCAACAGAATTCTACGCAAAGCTATTGATGTATTCAAGATTGCTTGGCGGTGAGAAGGAAATCCCCTGCGGTGAGGTTAAGAAGTTGATTGACCTTAGAAAGCAGTTTGGTGTTCCCGGTAAGCACCCCATGGAGAAGCTTTGCCCCGGATGTTATGAGGACGGCACATGTTCAATGTCACCCACAGATGCAAACGATAAGTACGGTATGGAGTCAGGCGCTGCATATCACGGCTTCCAGCCCCTACCTTCACAGGTTTGCAAGGATGACAAGTCATGCAATTGCGGAAACAATGACATTGAGAAGATAGTAGCAGAGGTTACAAAGAGAGTACTTGAAAAGTACAACAAATAAATTTTAACGGATAGGAGCTGATGGGCCAATGATGTCAATTGACGATATGTTATCGCAGGTTGCGAAAATCACAGGCTCAACTCCCCCAAAACCGCAGAACGAAGCAAAGAAATCTGTGCCAGTACATAATGCGAAGCCTGATGCAATCGGGCTTATAACAAAACATTCAATAGGTCTTGACCTTGCGAGAGAGATTATATACTGCGTGGAAAAGGGTGCAAGGATGATGGGGCTAAACGCTGTTATCGCAATCGTTAACGGCGACGGCGGTCTGATTGCTTTAGAGGCAATGGACAATTCCTATGTTGCATCAGTAAAGGTTGCCCAGGATAAGGCATACACGGCGGCGGCACTTAAGATGCCCACCGAGGTTGCCCTTGAGGAATCAAGGGGCGGTGCCTTTGACGGACTTTCCAACGGCAACGGCATATTGCTTTTGGGCGGTGGTCGTCCATTGATAGTAAACGGCGAGGTCGTTGGTGCTATCGGCGTTTCAGGCGGCACAAAAGAGGAGGACATCACTCTGGCAGAAATCGGTGTCCGTTACCTTAATGCGAAATTAACTCAATAAGTCAAAGGAGGCAGAACAGTGATAGACGAAAAGAAAGTCACTCAGCTTGTTAAAGATGTGCTTTCAGAGATGGACTTATCAGCAGTAAAGAAGCCTAACAACCGCAAGCAGATAGGTGTTTTCGACACAATGGAGGAAGCACTTGAAGCGGTAAACAAGGCATATACAGAGTTCAGAAAGTACAACAAACAGCAGAGAGAAAACATTATAAGTGAAATAAGAAAGCTCACTCATGCCGAAGCAGAAACAATGGCAAAGCTTGCCGTTGAGGATACAGGAATGGGTAATGTTTATCACAAGATTTTAAAGCATCATCTTGTGGCAGACAAGACTTTAGGTACAGAGGACCTTGATACAAGAGCATTCTCCGGTGACGGCGGTTTGACACTTGTTGAGATGGCTCCCTACGGTATCATCGGTGCAATTACACCGTCAACAAACCCCAGCTGTACCGTAATCTGTAACAGTATTTGTATGCTTGCAGGCGGTAACGCGGTTGTATTCAACCCCCACCCCGGTGCAAAGAAAATTTCAGCATACGCTGTTGATTTGGTAAACAGAGCTGTTCTTGCAGCAGGTGGCCCCGAAAACGTAGTTGTTACGGTTGCTAACCCCACAATGGAAACATCAAATATGATGGTTAACCATCCTTCAGTCAAGATGTTGGTTGCAACAGGTGGTCCCGGAGTTGTAAGAATGTTGCTTTCATCAGGTAAGAAAGCAATCGGCGCAGGTGCAGGTAACCCGCCCGTAATCGTTGACGAAACAGCAGACATTAAGAAAGCTGCAAAGGACATCGTCGACGGATGTACATTTGATAACAACCTTCCCTGTATTGCAGAGAAGGAAGTGTTTGCATTAAGAGGCATAGCAGATGAGCTTATCCACCATATGGTTAAGAACGGATGTTATCTTCTTAACGACAGACAGATAAAACAGCTTGAGGACGTTGTCCTTGTCTGGACAGAGAACAAGAAGGGTGAAAGAGTCCGCACAATCAATAAGAAATGGGTTGGCAGAGATGCCAAGAAAATTCTTGCAGAGATTGGTGTTCAGGCTTCAGACGATATAAGATGTATCATCTGTGAAACAGATTTCTCACAGGCATTTGTTCAGACAGAGCTTATGATGCCAATTCTACCTATTGTAAGAGTAAACACCTTTGATGAGGCTGTTGAAATGGCAGTTAAGGCAGAACACGGCAATCGTCATACAGCTCACCTTCATTCCAAGAACGTAGATCATATGACTCAGTACGCAAAGGCAATTGAGACAACAATCTTTGTTAAGAACGCACCCAGCTATGCAGGTATCGGCTTTAACGCAGAGGGTTGGACAACATTCACAATTGCAGGTCCCACAGGCGAGGGTATTACATCACCCAGAAGCTTTACAAGACTGAGAAGATGCGTACTATCAGACGCTCTATATATTATATAAAGAAAGGAGTGACACAGTTATGGCTATTAACGAAAATGAGATTGCTGCATTGGTGCAGCAGGTATTAAAAGAAATGACAGGCAACGCACCCGTGGCTTCGGCACCTGCAAAGGCTGCCGGCGGCACAGTTCCCGCAAAGTCAAAGGTTGCAATGCTTACAGACCTTAAGAAGTTTGAAATTAAGGAGTACCCCATCCCCGAGCTTGGCGATGATGATATCCTGGTTAAGGTTGAGGGTTGTGGCGTATGTGGTACAGACGCACACGAGTACAAGGTTGACCCCTTCTCATTGATTCCCGTAGTCCTTGGTCACGAGGGTACAGGTGAAATTGTGAAGATGGGTAAGAATGTTAAGCTTGACAGTGCCGGTAAGCCTTTGAACATCGGTGACAAGGTTGTTACATGTATGATTTTCAAGGATAACCCCGACATTACAATGTTCGACCTTAACAAGCAGAACGTTGGCGGTGCTGACGTTTACGGTCTTATCCCCGATGATGATATTCACCTGAACGGTTGGTTTGCTGATTATATGGTAATCAGAGGAGGCTCAACAGTATTTAACGTAAGTGACCTTGACCTTGAGTCAAGAATCCTTATCGAGCCTTGTGCAGTACTTATTCATGCAGTAGAGAGAGCAAAGCTTACAAACATTCTGAGATTTAACTCAAGAGTAGTTGTACAGGGTTGCGGACCTATCGGTCTTATCTGTATTGCAATTCTTCGCACAATGGGTATTGAAAATATCGTAGCAGTTGACGGAAACGAGCAGAGACTTGAGTTCGCAAAGCGTATGGGTGCTGACAACACTGTAAACTTCATGAACCATAAGGGAATTGAGGCACTTGCAGGTGCTGTTGAGGACGCATTCGGCGGACATCTTGCAGATTTTGCGTTCCAGTGTACAGGTTCACCCGTAGCACACGCAAACATCTATAAGTTCATCAGATCAGGCGGCGGCTTATGTGAGCTTGGTTTCTTCATCAACGGCGGCGATGCAACAATCAACCCACACTTTGACCTATGCTCAAAGGAAATCACACTTGTTGGTTCATGGGTATACACATTAAGAGATTACGCAACAACATTTGATTTCTTAAAGAGAGCACAGGCAATAGGACTTCCCATGAAGGATCTTATCACACATACATATCCTCTTGAGGAAATCAATGAAGCGCTTGAAGTAAACCTTGCACAGAAGGGCTTGAAGATAGCGATAATCAATAAAGACTGATACGTCGGTAAGGAGTGCAGAGTATGAATAAAGCTATTGGTGTAGTGGAAATGTTCGGCTTTGTTACTGCAATTACTGCGGCAGACGCAGCAGCGAAAGCGGCAGACGTAAAGGTTATAGCAATTGACTCAAACAAGCCTGCAGACCCAACAGTTGATGTGCCGGTAATTATGGCAATCAAGGTTGAGGGCGAGGTTTCAGCCGTAAAGGCAGCAGTTGATGCGGCGGTTACCGCAGCAGAGTCTGTTTCAGGAGTAATTTGCAGTCACGTACTTACAGGCCCTACAGATGATGCCGTTAAAATGGCACAAAGAACATCTGTTGGCCGTGACATAGTCGGTCAGATTAAAAACGGAGCGTAAAGGAGGAGATTGCCCATGCAGGCATTGGGATTTATTGAAACAAGAAGCCTTACAGGAGCAATTGACGCCACAGACGCAATGACAAAAGCGGCAGACGTAAAGCTTGTCGGCACAGTAAAAATCGGTTCAGGACTTGTTAACGTAGTAGTTACAGGTCAGGTAGCAGCCGTTCGTGCCGCAGTTGCCGCAGGTAAGGCAGCGGCGGAAGCCGTAGGCGAAGTTTATGCAACTCACGTTATTCCCCAGCCGGATGACGCGATAGCTAAAATACTTCCCTCATTCTATTAAGGAGGATTGAGCTATGGCAAAAGAATTCTCAATAGGATTGGTTGAAGTAAGCGGACTTGGCGATGCAATCACTATGCTTGACGATATGTGTAAAGCGGCAGACGTTGAGTTCGTAGCAACAGAAAGAAAGCTGGGCGGCAGACTTGTTACAATTGTTGTAAAAGGTGAGCTGACAGCTGTAAAAGCATCTGTTGATGCAGGTGAGGCAAGAGCAAGAGAGCTTGGAAGCTTCAAGGCTTCACAGGTTATTGCAAGACCTCACAAGGAAATACTTCCATACTTGCATTTAGACAAGAAGGTTACAAAGAAACCCAATTCAGAAACTGCGGCAACACACGTTGGTCCCGTAGCAGAGAAGAAGGCTAAAACAACAACCACAACGGCTAAAAGCAAGGCTCCCGCAAAGAAAACGGGAACAAAAAAATAATGAATTAAAACGCATTGCGTTTTAAGATAAAATAACAATATTAACAAAGTAAATTTTAGGGGCATGACCCCGGAAAGAAATAGGAGGAAAATCAAATGGCAGTAGAGGCATTAGGAATGGTAGAGACAAGAGGTCTTGTAGCAGCAATCGAGGCAGCAGATGCAATGGTAAAGGCAGCTAACGTACAGCTAATCGGAACAGAGAGAATCGGTTCAGGTCTAGTTACAGTTATGGTTAGAGGCGACGTTGGTGCTGTTCAGGCTGCAACAGATGCAGGTTCAGCTGCAGGCGCTAGACTTGGTGAGCTAGTTTCAGTTCACGTTATTCCTCGTCCCCACGGTGACGTTGAGAAGATTCTACCCACAGTTTAATAGATAGAATACATATTCATAAAGTGTACATATACGCCCTCAATGGGCGTATATGTACCATCTATTAAAACAACAGGTACATAGGAGGGATTTTAAGTGGCATCATTAGAAGAACTTATTGCTAATGCGGTAATTGATACCCTTAAAAAGCAAGAAAGTGATGACGTAATAAAAATAGGAGTTTCCGCAAGGCATGTACACCTTTCTGAAAAGGATTTATATGCTCTTTTTGGCGAGGGCTACCAGCTTACAAAGAAAAAGGAGCTGATGGGTGGTCAGTTCGCAGCGGAGGAATGTGTTACAATCGTAAGTCCCAACCTGCGCTCAATCGAGAATGTACGAGTTTTAGGCCCCTTGAGAAAGGAAAGCCAGATTGAGGTATCAAGAACTGATACTTTCAAGTTAAAAATAAGCCCCCCTGTACGTCCGTCAGGTGAGCTGAAGGGCTCTGCACCCATGGCTATGGTAGGACCGAAGGGAAGTATATTCTTAAACGAATGTTGCATTATTGCAAACAGACATATACACCTGCCCCCGTATCTTGCGGAGAAGTACGGTGTTAATGATAACGACCTTGTTGACGTTGAGGTTGAGACCGGCAAGCCGACAAGATTTTACAACGTACAGGTGCGAGTTCACGAGAGCTTTACACCCGAAATGCATATCGACACAGATGATGCAAATGCTTGTGCATTAAAGACAGGCGACGTAATTAAGATTCTGACAAAATAATAACTGTCTGTAACATAAGTTGCAGAAAGGATTGATAGTATGATTTTAGGTAGAGTATACGGAAGCGTAGTTTCAACTCATAAGCTGGATTCACTTGTGGGTAGTAAATTTATGCTTGTTCAATGCATAGAAAACGGCGAGCTTGTAGATAAATTCCTTGTTGCGGTTGATGGCGTCGGTGCCGGTATAGGTGAAGACGTTATTATAACTCAAGGGTCAGGCGCAAGAGTTGGTATGGGCAACAAAGATGTTCCTATTGACGCATTGATAGTTGGTATTTTGGATAAAAAACAGGTATAATCTGTATTACATAACTTTTTTTTGAGTGCAAATTCAAAAATTGGAGGAAGCGGTAATGAAATTAGAAGAGCTTCAAAAGCTGGTATATGATGCCGGAATAGTTGGTGCAGGTGGTGCCGGCTTCCCTACACACAGGAAGTTTTCCAACAGTGTAGAGCAAATAGTTGTCAACGCAGCAGAATGTGAACCGCTTATGATGGTAGACCATCATTTGTTGGAGTACCATTTGGGTGAGCTTGTGGAGACTCTTAATCTGTTGTGCGATGCGATGGATGCAAAAGAAGCAATCATTGGTATTAAGGGCAAGAATATGCACCTGCTTAATGAGAGAATTGTTGCGTCACTTAAGGGCACACGTGTTAAGATTAAGGAAATTCCTGATGTTTACCCTGCAGGTGATGAGGTAATGCTTACTTACGAAACAACAGGTAAGATTATCCCCGAGGGTGCAATTCCCGTAATGGTTGGCGTTATGGTTATAAACGTGGAAACTGTTTATAACATTTATAACGCAGTTAACAACAAAAAGCCCGTAATTGACAAGTACATAACAATCGGTGGCGACGTTCCCGAGGATATAACTATAGTTGCTCCCATGGGTATGAAAATCAAGGATTTGCTTAAGTCAGTTGGATATGGCAACCTTGAGGGCAAAGCTGTTGTAAACGGCGGACCTATGATGGGTAAGCTTGTTGACCTTGAGAATGATGTTGTAACAAAGACAACAAAGGGACTTTTAATATTCCCACTGACACACGGCGTAGTTCAGAGAATGAAGCAGCCCGTAAATGTGTCAATGAAGCGTGCGTCAGCTGCGTGCTGTAACTGTACAATGTGTACTGATATGTGTCCCAGATACTTGTTGGGTTATAACCTGGAGGTACATAAGACTGTTCGTGCAGCATCTCATGGTGAGGTAAAGAGCACAGAGGCATTCTTGCAGAATGCACTATGTTGCGGTTGTGGCATTTGTTCTGTGATAGCTTGTCAGCAGGGACTGTTCCCCTCAAAGCTGTCAATGGAGATTAAGGCGAATCTTGGTAAGTACGGCTTAAGACGAGAGAATAATATTGCTCCCGAAAAGGTGCGTGATGTTCGTGCATCAAGACTTGTTTCGTCAGATAAACTTATTGACCGTCTGGGCATAAGAAAGTACGTTAAGGCGTATGTTGAGAAAAAAGACACGGTGTTTACACCTGATTGTGTATATATCGAATTAAAACAGCATGTTGGTAAGCCTGCAAGCCCCACAGTTTCAGTGGGTGATAAGGTAAAGAGAGGTCAGGTTGTTGCAGTAACTGCATATGAGGACCTTGGCACTACTATGCATACAAGTATTGACGGCACTGTAAAGGATATTACCGACAGATTTGTCGTTATCGGAAAGTAAGGGGTGAGAAGTAATGAATTCAATAGGATTAGTCGAGGTTAAAAATGTATCAAAAGGTATTGTTGTAACCGACGAAATGCTAAAGAGTGCAGGCATAACACTTCTAAGCTCCGGTTCAGTTTGTCCCGGTAAGTTCGTTACAATCGTTGGTGGTGAGCTTTCAGCTATAAAGGCATCAGTTGACCGTGCAGAGGTTGTTGCAGAGGATGCGTTGATTGATACTTTTGTAATCGGTAACCTTAGCAAGAATGTATTTGAGGCTATCCACGGTGCAGTTGATGTTAAGAAAAAGCGTGCTTTGGGTATAATCGAGACATTTACAGCAGCAAGTGCCATTGAGGCAGCAGATGCAGCAGTTAAGTCAGGTTATATTGAACTGATTGAGGTTCGTGTAGCACGAGGCCTTGCAGGTAAGTGTTTTGTAACACTTACAGGTGACGTAAGTGATGTCCGTGCAGCGGTTGATGCCGGTGGTATGCTTGCAGCAGAGCAGGGTGTTTTGATTAACACAGAGGTTATTGCAAATCCCCATGAGGAATTATGGGAAGCAGTACTTTAATACGGAATGTAAAAAGGGCGCAGAACGCCTAAAAAACTGCACTTAGTGCAGTTTTTTTGTTGGGCTACAAACGAAACGAACCGCTCGGAGTATAAACATACACCGTCGGGCAAGGCAAAACATAGTTTTGCTTCGTTTCGTTTGTTCTGCATCCCTTTTTTCATCCCTTAGAATGGAAAAGATTTAGTTTTATATTGAAAAATTTGCGTATATGTTGTAAAATATATGTATGGAAATTTATGAAGGAGGATAGCAAATGGTTGAGAAAAATGTACATTATAAAATTGAAATAGTTGGCGTATCCTCAGACGGAAATGGTATTGGTACAGTTGATGGGTTTACGGTTTTTGTTCCTATGACTGTAACAGGTGATATAGTAGAAGTTGTGGTAGTGAAAGTTCTTTCACGGTATGCAATAGGCAGAGCTCTCAACCTTATCTCTCCTTCGCCTATTCCTACTGTACCGAGATGCCCCGTTTATAAAAGATGTGGCGGTTGTCATTTGCAGCACATTGATTATAAGGCACAGCTTGAAATCAAAAAGGATTTTATAGTTTCTGCAATGGAAAGAATAGGCGGTTTTAAGGGAATTGAAGTTCAGGATGTAATCGGCATGGAAAATCCCGAAAGATACCGTAACAAGTGCGTTTTCCCCATTGGTTTAGATAGAAACGGTGAGGT
>JAZNVD010000287.1:0-6268 GCA_045592645.1 Candidatus Ornithomonoglobus sp.
TATATGCTTTCCAAGGTTCACAATACCCTTCGCCAAAGCATCAAGATTTTCTTCCTTCAAATCATCCTTTGCTACTCCGCCATTATATTTTAGAGCCTTAATAGTCGCAACAATAACAACAGCATCGGGACGAAGTCCTGACATACGACACTTGATATCCATAAATTTTTCAGCACCAAGGTCTGCACCAAAGCCTGCTTCAGTAATTGCATAGTCGCCAAGCTTTACTGCAAGCTTTGTTGCCTGAACACTGTTACAACCATGGGCAATGTTTGCAAAAGGACCACCATGAACGAAACAAGGTGTATGCTCAAGTGTTTGTACAATATTAGGCTTAATTGCATCTTTGAGTAATGCTGCCATTGCACCCTGTGCATTTAAATCAGATGCTTTAACGGGTTTGCCCTCGTATGTATAAGCAACAATAATCTCACCAAGCTTATTCTTTAAATCCTCAATATCATTTGCAAGACAAAGAATAGCCATAATTTCAGACGCAACAGTTATCATAAACCCGTCCTGACGCGGAATTCCGTTAACTTTACCACCCATACCGATTACAATATTTCGAAGTGCACGGTCATTCATATCAAGACAACGTTTCCAGACGATGTTAGTAACATCAATATTTAAAAGATTTCCTTTTTGAATATGATTATCAAGCATTGCCGCAAGAAGATTATTAGCAGCAGTGATTGCATGCATATCACCTGTAAAATGAAGGTTTATATCCTCCATTGGAACTATCTGACTGTAGCCACCGCCTGCAGCTCCACCCTTAACGCCAAAAACAGGACCAAGTGACGGTTCACGAAGAGCAATAAATGTTTTTTTACCCATTCTTGTCATTGCGTCACCAAGACCAATTGTAACTGTAGTTTTACCCTCGCCTGCAGGTGTAGGATTGATTGCAGTGACCAATATCAGTTTACCGTCTTCCTTATTCTCAGCTTTCATAATAGCTTCAGCTGAAAGCTTTGCTTTATACTTCCCATAAAATTCCAAATCATCTTCAGCAATACCTGCCTTTTCGGCAATATCACGAATGTGAAGCATCTCTGCCTGCTGAGCAATCTCAATATCTGATAACATATATTGTCCTCCGTAAAATATCTCTATAAAGTCAAACAGAGCTGAACAAAACTATTATCCAGCCCTCGTTTATTAATCTATTTATTAGTTGTTAAGATGCTCGTCTCTGTCCTCACGAACTTTTCTAAGTAGCAAGTCAAGTCTATGTTCAACGTCAGCAAGAATCTCGTCTACATATCTGTCTGTATCCATCTTGATTTCTCTTGCATCTCTTTCGGACATATCTCTGATAGCCTCTGCCTTCTCATAAGCCTGTCTTGTGATTTCATGCTCATCAACAAGTCTCTCCTGAGTCTCCTCAGCAGACTTTCTTATAGCGTCAGCTCTCTCCTCTGCTTCATCAAGGATTCTCTGTCTTTCTGTCTTTACCCATCTTGCCTCCTTAAGCTGCTCGGGGTAAACAAGACGCATCTCCTGTATGAAATCAAGAAGCTCGTCCTTGTCCATCATGATTTTACCTGTTAAAGGTACTGATGAGGCCTTATTAATAGAATCCTCCATCATATCAATGATTTCCATAATGTCCATATCCATGTCCATCTCTTGTAACATCCTTTCAATAATAAATTTTGTTAAGCATTGTTATGCTCATATTTGTCTTTAATATAATGTATAATTTCAGTGGGAACAAGTCCCGCTAAATCACCTTTATAACCTGCCAGCTCCTTAACCATACTAGAACTGATATAGGAATATTTTGAGTTGGTCATCATAAACATTGTTTCGCACTCACTGTTAAGTGTTTTGTTAAGTAATGCCATCTGGAACTCATACTCAAAATCATTTACTGTTCGTAACCCCTTAATGATTACGTTGGCATTATGCTGCCTTGCAAAATCAACTAATAACCCGTCAAAGCATTCAACCTCGACATTTTTTAAATTATCTGTCACCTTTTCAATAAGCATTAACCTTTCGGATGCTGTGAATAAGGGGTTTTTACTACTGTTGTTAAGCACACCTACAATTACTTTATCAAAGATTTTGCTTGCTCTTTCTATAATATCAAGGTGTCCATTTGTAATCGGGTCAAAGCTGCCGGGATAAACTGCAATTCTCATGTTCTCTATTCCCCGTTTTTCATTTTACCGTAGATAGTGATGTATGTTCTACCATACTTTTTTTGTTTAAGCATTTCAAAATGATTATGTTGATCTCTGAAATCAGTGTTGTCACTTTCAAGAACTATAATACCATCTGCGGTAAGTAAGTCATTTTCAAAGATTGCCTCCAGAGCAGGTTCAATAAAACCCTTATTGTACGGTGGATCAAGAAAAATAATATCAAACTTATCTTTACAGGTTTTAGCAAAATCAAAGCACGATTTTTCTTCAACATCGCATAAATCCTCAAATTTAAGTTCTGTGATATTCTTTTTTATAACCTTAACGGAGCTCTTTTCAATATCTACAAGAACAGCACGTTCTGCACCCCTTGATAACGCCTCAAAGGATAAAGCGCCACTCCCTGCAAACATATCAAGCACAACGGCTCCCGGAACATCAAACTGGATTAAATTAAATATTGCTTCTTTAACCCTGTCTGTTGTAGGACGCACATTATCGCCGCTGAACTCATAAAGCTTATGTCCACGTCTGCAACCTGAAATGATTCGCATTTGTATATCTCCTAACTATTGTACCCTAAAATTTCTAAAAGGTCAATACCTAATTTGTATTTTTAAGCAAAAAAATACATTTTTATTACAATTTAATGTCAGAAATGTATCAACTTCAAGAATATTATAACACAAAAAAGTAAAATTGTATATATAAAAATATATTTTTTTAATGACAATTACTTTAAAGTATGATATAATAACAGATAAATAAAATTTAAGGAGTAGTAATATGGTATATTTAATTTTAGCAGACGGTTTTGAGGAGATTGAAGCACTTGCCCCCGTTGATATACTTCGTCGCGGCGGCATTGATATTAAAACGGTTTCAATTATGTCAACAAATAAAGTAATTGGAGCACACAATATTCCTGTTATGGCAGATATTATGATTCAAGAAGTCAATCCAGCTGATATGGAAATGCTTATCCTTCCCGGTGGCGGAGGTCACACTCTTCTTGATGCATCAAATGAGGTTCACAGTTTAACAAATTACTGTTTAGTTCATAGTCTTTATATTGCAGCAATATGTGCTTCACCGTCAATTCTTGGCAAAAAGCAGATACTTGACGGCAAAAACGCAACATGTTATCCCGGCTTTGAAAAGTATTGCTACGGTGCAAATATGAAAAAGGGCAAGGTTGTTACAGACGGAAAAATTATTACAGGCAGAGGTCCTGGAGCTGCATCGGAATTTGGGTTTGAAATATTATCAATACTTAAAGGCAATGATGCAGCAAATAAATTGAAGGACGATATGCAATACAATGACTAAGGATGAAATACGCATTGAAATGCGTAAGAAAAGACGGGAATTATCAAAAGATTTTATATTAAAATCAAGCGGTCTTATTATTGATAATGTCATTCCGTTAATAAAATCATCAAATTGTGTTATGGTTTATATGTCATCCTTTAATGAGCCCGATATGACAAAGCTGACCGAATACCTGATAAATAATAATATTCGTGTTGTTGTCCCCGTAAGCCAGACATCTGATTATACAATAATTCCGTCATATATATCAGATTTAAATACTCTTAATAAGGGTGCGTACGGTATATCTGAACCTGATATTATTGATAAAGCAGATATGAATAATGTTGACCTTGTGTTTGTCCCCGGTATAGCCTTTTCAAAATCCGGAAATCGTATCGGTTTTGGTAAAGGATATTATGACAAACTCCTTGCAGGTTACAAAGGGGTAAAAACAGGAATATGTTATGACTTTCAAATAATTAATGATATCCCGTCATTCCCTCACGACGTTAAAATGGATATCATAGTAACTGAAAAGAGGATATACGATGATTTTTGATACACACGCACATTATAACGATGAACAGTTTGATATTGACAGATACGAGCTGTTAAAGAGTATGCCCGAAAATAATGTATCTCTTATTTTAAACGCCTGCTCACAACTGTCTGAAATGCCGCTGATTATAGAAATGGCAGAAAAACTACCGTACGTGTATGGTGCCGTAGGCATTCATCCCGAGGCAGTTGATACTGTAGATGATACCTATCTTGAAACTATCTCAAAATATTCAAAACACCCTAAAATTGTTGCCATTGGCGAAATCGGTCTTGATTATTACTGGACAACAGAAACAAAGGAAAAGCAACAAATAATTTTAGGCGAGCAAATCGACCTTGCAAGAGAATTGAAAATGCCAGTTATTATTCATGACCGTGAAGCACACGGTGATACATTAAGAATTTTAAATGAACACAAAGTATGGGAATGTGGCGGTGTTTTTCATTGTTATTCAGGAAGTGCAGAAATGGTGCGGGAAATCACCGAAAAATTAGGTATGTATATTGCCTTTGGCGGTACAGTTACATTTAAAAACGCAATTAAACCCCGTGAAGCATTAAAGGTGGTGCCTTTAGACAGACTTCTTGTTGAAACTGATGCACCTTATCTTGCCCCTGTTCCCCACAGAGGCAAAAGGAATTCATCTGTTTACCTGAATGAAGTAGTTAAGATGATTTCAGAGATAAAAGATATATCAACTGATGAGGTTGAAAAAATAACAACAGAAAACGGAAAGCGACTGTTTTCAATATAATGGAGATTCAAATGAAAGAAAGTATAAAAAAGGGTGCCCTTGACCTTAATATAGACATAAATGATGCTACAGCAGATGCTCTTGTATCTTACCACAATATATTAATTGAACGAAACAAGGTTGTTAACCTGACAAGGATTACTGAACCACACGATGTTGTTTCAAAGCATTTTCTTGACAGTATGACACCAATATTAACCGGTCACGTCAAGGGAAAAGTAATTGATGTAGGAACGGGTGCAGGTTTCCCCGGGCTTGTTTTAAAGTGCATTAAACCCGATATTGAACTAACCCTATTAGACTCACTTAACAAAAGAATTACTTTTTTAAAAGATGCTGCAAGAGAAATGGCAATAACTGACGGCATAGAATTTATTCATTCGAGAGCTGAAGATGCTGCTCTTGATAAAAACCACCGTGAAAAATATGATACGGTTGTATCCCGTGCAGTAGCCAATATGCGTTCACTTTCTGAATGGTGTCTGCCTTTCCTCAAGGTTGGCGGATATTTCCTTGCACTCAAGGGACCTCTTGCTGACAGTGAGTTAAAGGACGCAACAGATGCAATAAAAGTACTCGGCGGTGAAGTTTGTGATATTTTTACTGCTGATATCCCCTACACCGACTTAAGTCACAAAATTATTATTGTAAAAAAAGTTCGACACACACCGTCAGCTTTACCAAGAAAAGGAAAAAAAGCAACACTTATTCCTGTCGAAGAATATCTCAAAAAGTAAAACAGAAAAAGCGTGCCGATTTATGTCGCACGCTTTTTCTTTACTCGTGAATATTTTATGTTATAATTGTTTTTGTAAGACAGAAAAACAGATACAGACGGTAATGAAACCATTTACTGTCACCCCCAAATGTCTTACACCTTCCACCACCGAGGTATGGTAAACGGTATTTCCCTTAATACCGTTTACCAGATCCTTTTAAAAATAACGAAGAAAAACAGGTGAAAAGAATGTTGGATAATACATATAACAAAATCAAACAAATTCCATTAAAGTGTATACGGCCAAACCCATGTCAACCGAGAAAATACTTTGATCCCGATTCAATGGAAATTCTTATACAGTCCATCGAGAGATATGGTGTTATAAATCCAATTACAGTACGGGACTGTGGCGAAAACGAATTTGAACTGATATCAGGTGAACGACGCTTTCGTGCTGCATACAGCGCAGGATTTCGCACCATACCTTGTATAATACTTGACACAGACGGTTCAGACTGTGCAATTTTATCCTTGCTTGAAAATCTGCAACGTGAGGACCTGTCGTTCCTTGAAATTGCAGAAAGCTACCGTGAGTTAGTTAAAAAGGAGGGTATTTCAAGCAGAGATTTATCAAGAAAGCTCGGTAAGAAAAACTTTGATATTACACAAAAAATGAGCCTGATGTCCCTTGACCCAATCGTGAGGAAGTACATCAGAAGCTTTAACCTGACCGAAAAACAGGCACAGGCATTATTGAAAAT
>JAZNVD010000288.1:0-5283 GCA_045592645.1 Candidatus Ornithomonoglobus sp.
TTATATGTTTGTTGATATGCCGCCGGGTACAGGCGATGTACCACTGACAGTGTTCCAGTCATTGCCCGTAGACGGTATTGTGGTTGTAACCTGACCCCAGGAGCTTGTGGGTATGATAGTTGAAAAGGCAGTCAATATGGCAAATATGATGAACGTACCTGTGCTTGGTATAGTTGAGAATATGTCCTACTTTGAATGCCCCGACTGTGGAAAGACACACAACATTTTTGGTGAAAGCCACATTGATGAAATTGCAAAGAAGCATAATATAAAGACAGTTGCAAAACTACCCATCCGTCCCGAGATTGCAGAAGCAGGAGATGCCGGTTGCATTGAAAAGGTGGAGGAAAAAGGCATAACGCCTGTTTGCGATATATTATAATATTTTAAAAAGCAACCTTTTGGGGGTTGCTTTTTGTTTTTACTAATGATATAATACCCCCGATAAATTTTTTGCGTTGGAAGGTATATTATGAGCAGAAACGATAAAAGAGTAAAATACGGGTGCTATTTCGGTAATATGTCAATGTCAGTAATAGGAAATCTGCCACCGTTGTTATTTCTGACTTTCAGAACGACTTATGGAATTTCCTATTCGCTTCTTGGACTGCTGATACTGATTAATTTCTTTACACAGTTAATAGTAGACCTTATTTTTTCGTTCTTTTCACATAAGTTTAATATTTCAAAGACGGTAAAAATGATGCCCGTTCTTACGATTGTGGGATTTTTGATATTTACATTATCCCCGTGGCTTTTCCCTGATTCTGTTTACGTGGGGCTTGCCATAGGCACCGTTATATTCTCTGCTTCAAGCGGACTTGCGGAGGTTTTGATAAGCCCCGTTATTGCAGCGTTACCTGCCGAGGACCCCGACCGTGAAATGAGCAAGCTTCATTCAGTATACGCGTGGGGAGTAGTAGGTGTAGTAATTATAAGTACGGTGTTTTTGTACATATTCAGTGCACAGAACTGGCAATGGCTTGCTATAATATTTATGACAGTTCCATTAATGTCGTTGTTGCTTCTGTGTGGTGCAAAGCTACCTGAAATGGAAACTCCAAAAAGAGTATCAGGTGCTGTGCAATACCTGAAAAACGGCGGTGTCTGGCTTTGTGTTTTTGGTATATTCTTAGGCGGTGCATCAGAGATTACAATGGCACAATGGAGTTCAAGTTATCTTGAATATGCTCTGGGAATTCCAAAGGTGTGGGGTGATGTACTTGGCGTTGCAATGTTTGGTGTGATGCTTGGTTTTGGCAGAACAATGTACAGTAAGATTGGCAAAAATATAGAAAGAGTACTTCTTGCCTGTGGCATTGGTGCAACCCTGTGCTACCTTGTGGCAGCAGTTTCGCCTGTTCCTGTCATTGGACTTGTTGCCTGCGCTATGACAGGTCTTTGCACCTCAATGTTGTGGCCCGGAAGCCTTATTGTAGCATCAGGAAGGTTCCCGGCAGGCGGTGTGTTTATATATGCACTGATGGCGGCAGGCGGTGATATGGGTGCGTCGATTGCTCCACAGTTGGTGGGAGTTATAACTGATTCGGCTATTGCAAACCCGTGGGTTATGGATATAGCAGGCAATCTTGGAATACTGCCCGAGCAGATGGGAATGAAGCTTGGAATGTTGGCAGGTATGGTATTTCCGCTTGTTTCAATTCCCATATATACATATTTAGTAAAAACAAAAACCCATTTCGAATAAAATTCGTAATGGGTTTTGTTGATTCGTGATATTTACTGTGATATACTGTTGATGTAAATAATATATGAGGTAATTTAAATGGACAATAGACCTGATTTTAATTCAGCCGTATATAAGCGGAGCCGAAAGGCATATATGGCACAGTGTACATTTGAATATTTTATAACCATTCTTGTGGCGGATGCTTTTCTGGCAAAGCTTTTGACTCATATCGGCTTAAGTGACGGGCTTATAGGTATTATTTCGTCGTTTATAACTCTTGCTTTTATGTTTCAGCTTCTGTCAATTTTTGTTGCAAAAAGAATAACAAGCCCCAAGAAAACGGTAATAATATTACATACTGTATTTCAATTATTTTTCTTCGGATTATACATAATACCGTTCCTGCCTTTTTCAACATCCATAAAAACAGTGTTGGTTATGGGCAGTATAATATTGGCGTATATTTCAAACTATACATCAGCGTCGATTCTTTATAAGTGGGCAAATTCTTTTGTGTCGCCAGACAACCGTGGCAGGTATTCGGCAGTAAAGGAAATGATATCTCTGTTTACAGGAATTGCATTCACACTTATTATGGGATATATTATAGATAAGTATGAAGCGATAGGTAATATTGAAGGCGGATTTTTACTCATATCTGTCACAATTCTTATACTGACTGTTGCGAATTTTGTAAGCCTTATATTGATTAAGGACAAAAAGACAAACATAGAGAAAGAGTCCGGCCCCTCGGTAAAAGATATTGTAAAGAACACTTTGGGAAACAGAAACTTCCGCAATGTTATTATAATGACAATTTTGTGGGATGTGTGCCGATATATGACAATAGGTTTCTTAGGTGTATTTAAAACAAAGGACTTGCTTTTGTCAGTAGGTGCAGTTCAGATAATAAATATGATTGCAAATCTAGGCAGAATGGCAGTATCGATTCCTTTTGGCGCGTATTCAGACAGAACATCTTTTGCAAGCGGTATCAAGGTTTCATTTATTCTTGCGGCCCTTGCATTTGGTTTTAATATGTTTACAACAAGGGAAACGTGGTGGATTATTATAATATATACAGTACTTCACAATATGAGCATTGCAGGAAACAACCAGAATTCATTTAATATTGCATACAGTTATGTAAAGGAGGAATACTTCGTTCCTGCTCTGGCAATAAAGAACAGTATCGGCGGATTGTTTGGTTTCGGTGCAACACTTATAGGAAGTAAAATTCTTACAATGGTACAGGAAAATGGTAATACATTTATGGGAATTCCCATGTTTGGTCAGCAGTTACTGAGCGGAATTTCATTTGTAATTGCGATTGCACTTGTATTATTTGTCCATTTCGTAATTGAGAAACAAAAAGTAATTAAGCAATAAAAAATATTCGGGCAACAGCCCGAATATTTTTTATTGTAATAGCTCATCACATGACACGTTAAATATTTTTGCAAGAACCTTTAACTCAATATCAGTTACAAACCTTTCTCCACTTTCAATTCGCTGAACGGCATTTTTGTCAACATCAATCCCGTTAATCTGTAGTTTCTCCGCAAGTATTCTCTGTGACATTTTAGGATTTGCCTGCTTTCTCAATGCAAAAATCTTTTCACCGCAGATATTATTCTTTCCATTTTCCGATTTGTTTTTAAACATATAAACACCTCTTTTTTGACATTTAGTGCTTGACAAATTTATAATAACACTGAAATTGGTAATTGTCAAAAAATAGTTTTTTTATTCGTCAACCTGCTATTTTTGCACAAAATGTTTCCACCTCTTGAGAAATTACAGAAAATGGCATAAAAACAGGGCTTTTGCAGGCAATCTCGGACGAGGTACACACAAAACCTTACAAACTTTGTCGGGTTGCGTCGAAATTGCTTGAAAACGTGTATTTTTGGTGCTACAATGAGTATGAAAAGCACAGGAAGGGGAAAGGGAATGGACGAGAGAAGACGTGCAATACTGTATCATATTGGTGAGAGAATCAAAAATCACAGACGCGAGCTTGGGTATTCAAGAGAGTATGTTGCAGGGTATATAAAAATCACTCCAAGAACACTTGCAGCATACGAAAGAGGAGAAAGGGAGATGTCAGTAAAAACTGCCGTTGACCTTGCCCGTCTTTACAGAACTACACTCACCAGACTTACAGACTACAAAAATATTACAGACACAATGCTATGAACGGATTAGACTATAAGTACACACGCCATAAATTAAATCTGACCCAGACGCAGGTTGCAAAAGAAATCGGTGTTTCCCGTTATACTCTGTCGGGATATGAAACGGGCAGAGTAGAAATCCCCATTACTGTTGCTTTCAAACTCTCTAAACTTTACGGATTATCCGAGTTGGAGATAAATAGGGTATAAAAGGCAGAACGAGAATATCGTTCTGTCTTTTGCTTGTTATTGAGTTAAAAATGTTCGAATCCACCATTGATATGATATAGAAAAAGTAATATAATTGAGATACAAATTATCAGAGAGGTAGGGTTCTATGAATAAATTCTACGATATTATTCCAACTCCGCAGAAAATGGAGAATAGAGGTACAGACATTTTTAATATAAAAACCGATGATGTTATGGGAAATATCACGGGTAAAACAGAGTATGCTCTTTCAATGCTAAAAAAAGAAACGTCTTTTGAAATTGCAACAGGAGCAGAAGATGCACTTGTTATTTGCCTGCCTGTAGAAAATGCACCTGAAGGGGTTTTTGAAAAAGACGATTTGGCAATATTTGATATGCCAAATGCAAAAGAGCAGGGTTATGTGATAAAGAAAAAGAATGGAACTACATATATTGGCGCTGAAAGTGAAATGGGTGTAGTCTATGCAATTATGACCTTACTACAATTACTTGGAAAGCCTGTGGGAGATTTTGTTATCCGTGACTGGCCTGACTTTGAATACAGAGGTTGTAACTGGCTTATCTGGGCAGAAACGAGCATCTGGTCATACGACTTTGGCGACGGTGCTGAAGCTATGAAGAAAAGATGTATAAGAAAGCTTGATATGTGTTTAAGGTACAAGATAAACTATATTCATGCAGACGGTTTCGGATATGATGTTGACAGGTTCCCTGAGTATGAGGATATTATGCGTACTTTAAATGATGAGGCACGCAAGAGGGGAATACATTTTGGCTCAGGCGGATACGGAATGTCCTACGGCGCTGCAGGGCATCTTAATTCATATAGCGGAAAGGTGCATATGAATCGCAGGAGCTATCCCGACGGAGAGATTTATCCATGTATAGGAAGTTATCTTGCGTGGAAGCTTATGCCTGATTGTACAGTTGCAAGACATACCCGCCTTACAGAGTTAAAAGGCAGAGAGTACGGTACATGTCTGTCCAATGAAGCTTTGTTTGAAGAAAAAATGAAGGAGATAACAGACCATATAAGACGAACTCATTCAGGCGGTTATTATATCCACAATATGGACTCTCACGAAATTCATCCTGAACTTTGGCTGGCACGTTGTGATGACTGTCGTAAGAGGTGGCCGAATGATGACCTGTTTGCCCGTGACGGTGCTGCAGGGGCATTTGCCGAGTACTTTGATAAGTTTAT